>JAEEGN010000048.1 GCA_016280345.1 Selenomonadaceae bacterium
ATATACCGCCGCCGCCGTCGTCGGGCTGGGACGCCCGGAGCGGTTGGCGCTGGGGGCGGCGACGGGGACCCCGGCGGCCCGGATCAGCGCCCGGGCGACGTCGTTGTCCGGCAGGCGCACCCCCACCGTGGGCAGGCCGCCCGTCACGGAAAGCGGCACCGCGTCGCGCTTCGGCAGGATCACGGTGACGGGGCCGGGGGCGAAAGCCGCCAGCACCCGCTCCGCCATCGGCGGGATCTCCCGGGCGACGGCCCGCACCATATCCCAATCGACCGCGTGGAGAATCAGCGGATTGTCCGAGGGACGCCCCTTGGCGGCGTAGATTTTCGCGCAAGCCTCCGCGTCCAGGCCGTTCGCCCCGAGGCCGTACACCGTCTCCGTGGGAAAGGCCACGAGCCCGCCGTCCCGGAGGATTTTCCCCGCCCCGGTCAGCGCGTCTCCGGCGGCGGAGACGTCAGCGATTGATACGATTTTCGTCTGCATCTGGATTCCTTCCGGGCGCCGTCATTCCCGCCGCATCACGATGACCCGCTCGATGCCCGAGAGGTCCTTTACCGTTTCCGTTGATTCCCAGCCGGCCTCCCGGGCCAGCGATTGCACCGCCGGTCCCTGCCCCAGACCGATCTCCACCGCCAGGAAGCCGCCCGGCTTCAGGATGGGCGGCACTTCCTTCACCAGACGGCGGTAAAAGTCCAGCCCGTCGGCGCCGCCGTCAATGGCGATCCGCGGCTCCGCCAGCACCTCCAGCGGGAGGCTGCCGAACTCCCCTTTGGCGATATAGGGCGGATTGGACACGACGGCGTCAAACGTCTCCCGCCAGAGCGGGGCGCCGAGGTCGCCCTCGTAGAAAACGACGCGGTCTGTCAGCCCCAGCGCCGCCGCGTTGTCCTCGGCGACCTCCAGCGCGTTGGCCGAGACGTCCACCGCCGCCGCCCGAAGCGCCGGCATATAGTGGAGCAGCGCCAGCACGATGGCCCCGCTGCCGGTGCCGATGTCGGCGACACACTCGCCCTCTTTCCCTTTCAGGCGGTCCATCACCGCGCCCACCAGCGTTTCCGTGTCCGGCTGGGGTACCAGCACCGCCGGCGTAATCCGGAAGGGAAGCATCATGAAATCCTTCTCGCCCACGATATAGGCCACCGGCTCATGGGCCGCCCGTCGCTTCACGATCTCCCGGTAGGCGGCCAGCTCCGGCGGATCCAGGGGCTGCTCGAAGCGCAGGTAGAGCTGGATGCGCTTCACACCCAGGACGTGCGAAAGCAGCACTTCGGCGTCCAGCCGCGGCGTGTCGATGCCGCGCTCGGCGAAGTACTGCTCGCTCCATTTGAGGATTTTTCCGATCGTCCAGATCCTTCCCTGTTCCATTCAGCTCTCCACCTGTCTCAGCCGCTCCGCCTGGTCGGCGGTGATGAGCGACCCCAACAGCTCGTCGAGGTCGCCGTTCAGAACCGCGTCCAGCTTGTGCAGCGTCAGATCGACGCGGTGGTCCGTCACCCGTCCCTGGGGGAAATTGTAAGTGCGGATGCGCTGGCTGCGGTCCCCGGAGCCCACCTGACTCCGCCGGTCCGCCGCCTGGGCCGCGTCCTGCTCCTCCCGGGCCTTTTCGAGAATACGGGCCCGGAGCACCCGCAGGGCCTTCTCCTTATTCTTCAGCTGCGATTTCTCGTCCTGGCACTGCACCACGATGCCCGTGGGCAGATGGGTGATGCGGACGGCGCTCTCGGTGCGGTTCACGTACTGCCCGCCGGCCCCGGAAGCGCGGTAGGTATCGAACTTCAGGTCCGCCGGGCGCAGCTCCACCTCCACCTCGCCGGCCTCCGGCAGCACCGCCACCGTCACCGCCGAGGTATGGATGCGCCCCTGGGCCTCCGTCTCCGGCACCCGCTGTACCCGATGGGTGCCCCGCTCGTATTTGAGCCGGCTGAAAGCGCCGAACCCCTCCACCGAAAACGAGACCTCCCGGAAGCCTCCCAGCTCCGTCGGGCTGGCGTCGAGAAGCTCCGTCCGCCAGCCCTGCTTCTCGGCGTAGCGGGTGTACATGCGGAAGAGGTCCGCCGCGAACAGGGCCGCCTCCTCGCCGCCCACGCCGCTGCGGATTTCCACAATGACGTTCTTCTCGTCGTTGGGATCCTTCGGCAGGAGCAGCGCCGGCAGCTCCTCGTCCAGCGCCGCCTTCCGCGCCTTCAGCTCCGCCAGCTCCGCCGTCACCAGGGCGCGCATATCGTCTTCCAGCGGCTCGTCAAACATCGCCGTATCGCTTTCGATCTCCTCAGTGACCCGCCGGTACTCGCGGATCTTCTCCACCAGCGGCAAAAGCTGGGCGTGCTCCTGACTCACCCGCCGCCACTTCTCCACGTCGGCCAGCACGTCCGGATCCGCCAGCATCGACTCCAGCTCCCGGTATTTATCCTCGATCGCCTGCAACTTCTCCAGCACCGGATGGCACTCCCCTGCTTCATACTCGGATTTTACCCCCATAACCTTACCAAAAAGGCAGCGGTTTTGCAAGGGGGAAGCGGCGGCTTTGTCGCCGGGCGCCGCATTCGCCCCTTCGCAAAAAAAAGCGGCGACAAAAAAAGGATTTTTTCATAATAAAGCGAATTATCCACTATGCAGGTAAAACGCGCGGGCGGGAATACCGGCCCGCCCGCGGAGCGAAGGAGGTGAAACGGACAAGGATATGGCGTGGATCTACGCGGTACGAAAAGGACACGCGCCCGGGCTCTATTACGACGTGGAAACGTACCAGAAACAGGTGGACGGATTCCCGGGCGCGGAGGGACGCCGCTTCTCGGACGAGGAAGCGGCGAAGCGGTACCTGGACGGCGAAGAGCCGGTGAAAAAAGGCATCTACGCGGTCCGCAAGGGACGCGTGCCGGGCATCTATTACAGCGCCGCCGAGTGCGATGCCCAGGTACGCGGCTTCAACGGCTCCGAAAGCCAGCGGTTTTCCACCATCGAGCAGGCGAAAGCATACCTGGCGAAAGGCATGGTGCGCCAGGGGCCCTCGGGGGAAAAGGCGGTGAAGCACCGCCGCCTGGTGCGGTCGCCCCGCGCCCGCAAGGAAAAAGCCCATCCCGGGGCCCGCTCGACGCTGACGGAAGGCGGCTCGGTGCGCTCGACGGTGCAGCCCATCATGATCTATACCGACGGCGGCTGCCTCGTCCATGAGGACGGCGCCGGCGGCTACGCGGCGGTCATCTGCCTGCCCAACGGCAACCGCAAGGAAATCTCCGGCGGCGTCGATATGACGCGCAGCGACCGGATGGAACTCCTGGCGGCGGCGGCGGCCCTCCGCACCCTCGACGCTTACGCCGCCCCCGGTGAGCGCGTGAACGTCTATACCGACAGCCAGTACCTCTATCAGGGCGTCACCAAAAAAATCTGGACGACCTGGACGCCGGAGGAGGCCCAGAAAGCCCTCAACAACGACCTCTGGATGGAACTCCGGGATCTGGTGGCCGGGTACGACATCACCTGGTTCTGGGTGAAGGGCCACAACGGCAACCCGATGAACGAGCGCTGCGACTGGCTGGCCACGGCGGCGGCCAAGCGAACCGTCGCCGAGAAACAGTGGGTGCCGGACTTCGCGGCCCAGCTCGAAGCGGCGAAGAACCGCATCAAGGACCTGGAGCGCGACAACAAGAAACTCTCGCGCGATACCGACCGCTTCCGCCTGCTGGCGGAGGACCGGCTCTCGGTGTCGGACAAGGATCTCTTCCAGGCGATTTACCACGAAAGCCTCACCGGCTTCCTGCGCTGGAAATTCCGCCGCTGGTTCGCCAAGCGGCGCACCTGACAGCCGCCCGAAAGAAAAAGAATCCCGCCCCCGTATGCGAGGGGCGGGATTTTTGCGCCCGGCAAAGGCCAAAG
>JAEEGN010000049.1 GCA_016280345.1 Selenomonadaceae bacterium
TTCCGAATATACCTATCCTTCGATGGCGACCATCGAAACGGGAATGTATCCCGAACATTCGCAGATATTCAATCTGAATACCGGCCGTCCCCTTTCCCCCGGGTTCCTGACGCTGTCGGAGCAGTTCAAGGCGCTCGGCTATTACTGCTGCAGCCCCGCCAGTACCGGAATCGGCGTTTACAACGGCGTCACCCGCGGCTACGACCGGTTGATTGTCAATTCATACGCCGTCCACATGTATGAAGCCGTCGAGCGCATCATCCGCCAGATCGAAGCCTTCGGGGAATGCGATCAGGTGCTTTCCGTCCAGATTCTGGATACCCACTCATGGACCGCCCGGGATAATTACGTCCCGCTGCCCACCCAGACAAAGCTGAAGCTGGCGGACCGCCTGACCATCTCCGAGCCGGTGCCCAGCGTCTATCTGCCGCATACGCCGCTTTACCAGCACGCGAACCGGCAGGGAATGCGAAACGTGGACCGGGCCCTGACGGTTCTTTTCGACTATCTGGAAAAGCATTACGATCCGGAGGACTACCTTGTCGTCGTGTATTCCGACCACGGCATGCCGGTTTTCGACGAGACGCCCTGGCTCCTGAGCGAAAACCAGGCGGGCGCGGCCTTCCTGCTGCGCGGTGCCGGCGTCCCGGCGCTGGGCGCGGTGAACGAGCTTACCAGCGTGCTGGACATCTATCCGTCCCTGGCGAAACTGGTCGGGTTTCCCGTCGGCGACTGGGTGGACGGGAATCTTCCCCGGGCGCTGGGCGGCCGGGAACGTGACCACGTCATCAGCGAATCCGTCTATCCCGGGCAGACCTATAAGATGTGCATCCGCACCCAAACCCATGAATTCCGGCTGGAATCCCTGGACCGCGTGGACGAGGACGGCACCGTTGACCTGTCCGGCGCCAAAGCGGAAATTCGCCGCCGCGACGGCGCCGAAGAAAGCCGCGCCGATCCTGCCCTGTGCGATTATTTCCTGCGGATCGCCCGGGAGCATACGGCGTCCTTCAACAACGAGGGCCATTTCTGGCCGGAGATGCGAAAGGCACGCCCGAAATGGTTTGGCGACAACGGGGACGCCGCGGGAACGGGAAGCGACCACGGGTGAGCCCGCATGGCCCGGCGCTATTGGAAAACGAGCCGGGAAACCGTACCGGGACGCTCTTTGCACTATGACGAAAACGGAGGGTTCTTATGAAAGCGCTGATCCTGAATTCCGGCATGGGGAGTCGCATGGGACTTCTGACGGCCAAACAGCCGAAATGCATGACGGAAATATCAAGCACGGAGACGATCCTGAGCCGCCAACTGACGCAGCTCGTTTCCTTTGGCATCGAGGAAGCCGTCATAACGACCGGCGCTTTCAGCGGCGAGCTGGTCCGTTACTGCGAAGGACTGGGCATGCCGCTGAAGATCACGTTCGTCAAGAATCCCGTCTATCAGGAGACAAATTACATCTACTCGATCTATTGCGCCCGCAAATATCTGGACGACGACATCCTGTTGCTCCACGGCGACCTGGTATTTGAGAACGAGGCCCTGTCGCGGGTGTTTGCCTCCGAAACCAGCGGCATGGCCGTGAGTCTCGGCGCGGCCCTGCCGGAGAAAGACTTCAAGGCCGTCGTCCGGGAAGGGCGGATCAGGAAAGTCGGCGTGACGTATTTCGAGGAAGCCGTGGCCGCCCAGCCCCTGTACCTCATGAAGCGGAACGATTGGAAGCGCTGGCTCGACCGCATCGCCGCCTTTTGCGAAGCGGGGAACACGCGCTGCTACGCCGAGGAAGCGCTAAACGAGATCACGGACGATTGCGTGATCGTCCCGGTGGACGTGGGCGACGCGCTCTGCGCGGAAATCGACGACGCGAGCGACCTCGCCCGGGTATCGGAAAAGCTCCGCGAGGTGGAAAACCGGACCGTTTACATGAGCTTCTCCGCCGACATCATCCACAGCGGCCATATCGCGCTGATCAACCGGGCGAAAAAACTGGGCCGGCTGATCATCGGGATCCTGTCGGATGAAGCCGTTGCCAGTTACAAGCGGCTGCCGCTCCTCCCCTTCGCGGAGCGGAAAGCGCTGTTCCAGAACGTTTCTGGCGTTTGGCGCGTCGTTGAGCAGCGAACGCTCAGCTATGCCGAAAATCTGGAAAAATACCGCCCGGATTACGTCGTGCACGGTGACGATTGGCGGGAAGGCTTCCAAAAGCCGGTACGGGACGAAGTCGTATCCGTGCTCGCCTCCTACGGCGGGAAGCTGGTGGAATTCCCCTACGCCAGACAGGAACAGTATCAGCAAATCGAAGAGCGCACCCGGCGCGAGATTTCCATGCCGGATATCCGGCGCGGCCTTCTCCGGAAAGCCATCGGCATCAAGGGACTCGTCACCGCGATGGAAGCCCATAGCGGAATCACCGGACTGATCGTCGAGAAAACCCTGGATTACCAGGAAGGAAAAGCGCACCAGTTCGACGCGATGTGGATCAGCTCGCTCTGCGATTCCACCGCGAAGGGAAAGCCGGACATCGAGCTCGTGGATATGACGTCGAGATTCCGGACCATTGACGATATCATGGAAGTCACGACCAAGCCGGTCATCTTCGACGGCGATACCGGCGGGCTCAGGGAGCATTTCATCTATACCGTCAGGACCCTCGAGCGCCTTGGCGTCTCCATGATAATCATCGAGGACAAGACCGGCCTGAAGCGGAATTCCCTTTTCGGCACGGAAGCGGCGCAGCAGCAGGACACGATAGAGCATTTCTGCGAAAAGATCGCGGCGGGAAAGAAAGCGCAGCGGACGAGCGACTTCATGATCTGTGCCCGGATCGAGAGCCTGATCCTCGAGCAGGGATTGCCGGACGCGCTGGAGCGGGCGGCCGCGTATGTCAAAGCCGGCGCGGACGCGATCATGATCCACAGCCGGAAGAAATCGCCGGACGAAATCTTCGCGTTCGTCGACGCGTTCCGGAAAACGGACGCAAAAACCCCGGTCGTGGTAGTCCCCACTTCCTTCAATGAAGTCACGGAGGAAACCTTCAAGGCCCACGGCGTGAATGTCGTGATCTACGCCAACCAGCTCACCCGCGCGGGATTCCCGGCGATGCAGGAGGCGGCGCGGCGCATCCTGCGCCATCACCGCGCCAGGGAATGCGACGAGATCTGCATGCCCATCAAGGACATCATCCGCCTGATCCCGGAAGACAACGCCTTATGAAAAACGGGACGAAAGGCGCGCCGGTGATACTGGAACCGGCGACGGGATACGAGCCGCTCCTGCAGTACCTCAAAGATACCGGCGCCCGGAGAATCCTTGCCGTTCATGGGAATTCCGCCAAAAGCACCGCGGTCTGGCAGCATATAACCGCTTTTTCCCGCACCCTGGCGATGGAATTGCTCTCTTTCACGGATTTCTCGCCCAATCCCCGGGAGGAATCCGCCCGGAAAGGCGCCGCCCTCTTCCGTGACCGCCGGTGCGATATGCTGCTGGCCATCGGCGGCGGCAGCGCGATGGACGTGGCCAAATGCATAAAACTGTACGCCGAAGCGAAAAACGCGCCGTTCCTCGCGGTTCCTACCACGGCGGGAAGCGGCAGCGAAGCGACGCGCTATGCGGTCATTTATCGCGATGGGGAAAAGCAATCCATCACGGACGAGAGCCTGATTCCCTCGGCGGTGCTGTTGGATCCTTCCCCGCTGGCCACGCTGCCGCTGTACCAACGTCGTTCCACGATGCTGGACGCCCTGTGCCATGCCATGGAATCATGGTGGTCGGTAAATTCCAACGGGGACAGCGTGCGCTGCTCGAAAGAGGCCCTGAAACTGCTCCTGGAAAACAAAGACGGCTACCTGCGCAACGAACCCGCCGCCAACGCGAACATGCTGCGCGCCGCCCACCTCGCCGGGCGCGCCATCAACGTCACCCAGACGACGGCGGGCCACGCCATGTGCTACAAGCTGACGAGCTTTTACGGCATCGCCCACGGCCATGCCGCCGCGCTCTGCACGGCGGTGCTTTGGCCCTATATGGCTGGACATCTAAAGGATTGCGCCGATCCCCGCGGAAAAGACTACCTGGCCGGGATCTTCCGGGACGTCGCGGCTTGCCTGGGCGGCGGCACCCTCGACGAGACCCTGCGCGTCCTGCCGGACCTCTTGCAGGAATGGGATTTTGGCCTGAAGGGGGCCATCGGGGAAAGCGATATCGACAGGTTAGCCGCCTCCGTTCACCAGCCCCGTCTCAAAAACAACCCGGTCAAATTGAGTCCGGCGGCGATTCGCGGGCTCTACCGGAAAATCCGGGAAATCCCGTGATCATCTTGTCATATTTCTGATACAGGAGGCGATGGGAGAATGATTACCGCGCAGGAATTCGTTGCCCTGTTGGGGGCCGATTTTTATTCGGGCGTTCCCGATTCGCAGCTCAAGGCGCTTAGCGAGTATCTCCTGGACCGGTACGGCACCGATCCGACGCATCATATCATCGCCGCGAACGAGGGGAACTGCGCGGCGCTTGCGGCCGGCTATCACCTCGCGACCGGCAGGGTCCCGGTTGTCTATCTGCAGAATTCCGGCGAGGGAAACATCATCAATCCGGTGCTTTCGCTGCTGCGCATCTACGAGATTCCCGCGATCTTCATCGTCGGCTGGCGCGGCGAGCCCGGCGTCCACGACGAACCCCAGCACCGGTATCAGGGAGAGGCAACGCTGCCGCTGTTGACGGAGATCGGCATCACGCCCTTCGTGATTGGCCCGGATACGGAAGCCGCGGACTTCAGGAACGTCGTGGCCGGACTGTCGGAAAAAACGGCCCGGAACGAAAGCGCCGCCATCGTGGTGAAGAAAGGGGCCCTCACCTACGACCGGAAGCATGACTTTTCCAACGGATTCCCCTTGACGCGCGAAGAGATACTGACGCACATCGTGAAGCACAGCGGCGATGACATCATCGTATCCACGACGGGCAAGACGAGCCGGGAGCTGTTCGAGATCCGGGAGCGGGCCGGGCAGCCGCACGGAACGGATTTCCTCACGGTAGGCTCCATGGGGCATTGTTCCTCCATCGCGCTGGGCATGGCGCTCCAAAAGCCGGAGCGCCGAATCTGGTGCCTCGACGGCGACGGCGCCCTGCTCATGCACATGGGCGCCTTGGCGGTCATCGGCGCGGCCAAGCCGCGGAACCTCATCCACGTCGTCATCAACAACCAGGCGCATGAATCGGTGGGCGGCATGCCGACCGTCATGCCGTCCGTTGATTTGCCGGCGGTCGCGCGGGATTGCGGCTATGCGTACACAGCCAGCGCCCGGAGCGCGGAGGATCTGGAGCGGGCGCTGGCGCTGGCGGTGAAAGGGAACCAGCTTACCCTGCTGGAAGCGAAGAGCGCAATATACTCGAGATCCGATCTGGGCCGTCCGACCGTGACGCCGCTGGAGAACAAACAGCGGCTCATGGCGCATATCCGCCGCGCCCCATGAACGGTTGTCCGGGTTGGGAAAAACGCTTCGCGGCATTTGCACGATTCCCCCGCCGCCACCGTCTTGAAAAATGCGCCGGCAGAGTATAGAATAAAGGATAATGAAAACAAGCCAAAGGAAAAGGCGCCCTTATGTCGGTGCTTCTTTCCCGGGGAAAGGGAGATGGAATATGCTCGTAAAGAACCGCATGACAAGGCAGCCGATCACAATCGCCCCCACGGCCAAGGTGGACGAGGCGGCGGCCCTGATGAAGCAGCACGGCATCCGGCGCCTGCCGGTACTCGACGACGGCAAGCTGGTGGGCATCGTTACCGACGCCGACCTCATGCGCGTATCGCCCTCGGCGGCGACAACGCTTTCCCGATACGAGATCAATTCACTGCTGGCCAAGATCGCCGTGCGTGACGTCATGCAAAAAAGCGTCATCTCGGTCAACGAAGGCGCCCCCATCGAGGAGGCGGCGCTGCTGATGTCGCGCAACCGCATCGGCGGACTTCCCGTCACCAGCGACGTAGGCACGGTGGTCGGCGTCATCACCGAAACGGACATCTTCGACGCCTTTGTCGACATCATGGGCCTGGAAGAAGGCAAGACGCGCTTCACCATCGAAGTCGATGACAAGGTGGGCGTCGTCTCGGATATCGCCGGCATCTTCGCCGAAGCCGGCTACAACATCGACAGCTTCGTGACCTGCCGCAAGGCGGCGGGTAAGTACGACATCATCGTCCGGGGCTCGTTCCCCGAGGTGGACGCCTTGAAAGCCAAGCTGGCAGAGCACGGCTACAAAGTCACCCAGGCCGGCCGCATCGGCCACGCCTGATGCCAAGGGGCTGCCGCACATAACCGTGCGGCAGCCCCTTCTTTTTGCGCCGCGAAAACCCTGACAACTCCCTTTCGGGAACTCCGTCCCCGATTTGCTCCTTACCTCTCTCCACTCACCCCAAAGAGCGCGTTGAACGCCAGCAAAGCCCGCCGCGTGGTGGATAGGGGATTCAAATTTTGCGGCAACGACGGGGATAATGTGCTATAATTTACAATGAGATTGGTGCGAAAGGGGGAGAAAAACATGCTGAATCAGGAAACCATTGACGCGATTTCTCAAAAAATAGCGCAAAGTTATCGCCGGGCCTTCGGCGATTCTCTGCAAGACGTCCTCCTTTACGGCTCATGCGCCCGAGGCGATTATGACGGAGAATCGGATATTGATTATGTCGCCATTGTGCAAGGCGAAAGGACCGCCCTCAAGAAAAAGCTCAAGGCCGTATGGCAGGATGCTGCCGATATCGGACTGGAATATGACATCATGGTATCGCCGACCATGATTCCGGCGGCTGATTACGAGAAGTACAAGGACGGGCTCCCCTACTACAGGAATATTCATCGGGAGGGGAAACGGATTGTTTGATGAATTGATCCGATACCGCCTGAATATGGCTTATGAAAAAGCGGCATCGGCAAAGCTGCTGCTTGACCACGGCCAATACAAGGACTCCGTGAGTCGTTCCTACTATGCGATTTTCTCCGCATTGCGCGCGCTTCTGGCCACAGAGGATAAAGATTTTTCCAAGCATTCGGGCGTCATCAGCTACTTTCGCATGAAATATGTGAAAACAAAACTCTTTGACAAGAAATACTCGGATTATTTACAGTCAGCATTCCAGGAACGAAAAACTTCCGATTATGGGGATTTTTTTGTCTTGTCCAAGGAGGAAGCGGAGGAGCAATACCTTCACGCAATAGAGCTGACCGACGCTGTGAGAGATTATCTCAAGGGGCAGTTTGGCGTTTCTTTGGCAAATGAGGAAAACGCCGAATGAGCCAAAGCTCTTGTATAAAACAGCAAAAACGGGAAAATGAGTTTTAACAATTCATTGAAACTCTATGATACCGATAGCGCAAAGGAGGCGTCCGGGACATGGCATTGTTCTTCTGGCTCCTGCTCGGCGCTCTTATTGGTTATTGCGCCGGCAGGAAGGGACGGAGCAGGTGGGCCTGGGGGCTGGCGGCGTTGTTCCTCAGCCCGCTTGTTGTGGGAATCGTTCTTGCCCTGCTACCGGACGGCGACAACAGCGATGGCAAAAGCCCGGCGCAAATGTCCGGCGGGACGCAGGAAGGCCGGCGAGAGGAAAGGCGTTGCCCGGAATGCGGCTACCTCGCGGATGCGGGCGAACAGTTCTGCCCGCGCTGCGGGGAAATGCTGTGGTGAGTAAAGGGCTCGTGGGGAACGCGCCTCATGCGCTGAACCGGAACAGGCAACCCTTCCCCGGTTGACAAAGGATACTGTTTCGTTTCTGATAATGAAAAACTCCTTTCAAACGCAAAAGAGATGATGGCATTTTGCAAGATGCACTTGCGAAGCCATCATCTCTTTTTTCATGGCCCGGATAATCCGAATCAAAATAGCTATATGATGTTGCGCTCCGGCTTTTGGCGGCGCTTCCCTACAGTCGGTCGCTGGCGAGGGTCAGGACGTCGACGCGGGGGGCGCCGGCTTTTTTTAGTTCGCGGGCGCAGGCCAGGGCGGTGGCGCCGGTGGTGAAGATGTCGTCCACCAATAGCACCGGAAGGCCCTGAATTTGGGCGTTCTCCGCCAGGGCGAAGGCGCCTTTGAGATTTTCGGCCCGGGCCGCCGCGTCGAGGCCGTGTTGAGGGCGGGTGGGGCGGACGCGGGCGAGGGCCCGTTGCCAATGCCAGCCCTGGGCGGTGAACCAGTCGCGGAAAATCAGTTCCGATTGATTGAAGCCGCGCTTCGCTTCCTTGTCCCGATGCAGGGGCACGGGGACGACGACTCCCGGCGTCGTAAGCGGTTCCGGCAGTTTGGCCCGGGCGGCGGCGAGGAAGGTCTGGATGTAGGGCAGGCGGTCGCGGCGGCCCCGGTACTTCAAAGGCAGGATCAGGCCCCGCAGCGTCTCGTGGTAGCGTCCCAACGCCCAGGCGCTGTCGATGAAGCGCCGCTCCCCGGCACCGAGGGGCAGAAGCCGCGGCGTCAGCGTTCGGGGCAGGCAGTCGGGGCACCAGCCGCCCCGCGTCTCGCTGTAAGCGCCGCATGCCGGGCAGCGCGGCGGGAAGAGAAAGCACCAGAGCGCATCCCAAAGACCGGCCATGTTTCCACCTCCCGCTGGCGTGATTTTACTGCTTTCACCATGTCGTTCGCGTTCAATCATTTGCGCTGTAATAGCTCAAATCGAATTATGATTATCTTTTAATAAATTCTATAAAACATTATCTATTTATTCGTAGTATTTCCTTTGCTGATGGGGAATGTTTATGGTATCGTCCTGCTGTAGGCAGCGATATAACCTTTGTAAAATAAATAATCATCTTCTTAGCTATTTAGAAACATGGTTCTATATGTGGCGCAGATCGATATCTGCCACCGTTTGCGCAACGCGCCAAAAGTACGGAAATCATTTTGGCCTGTCGAAAAAATGTTTCACGTGAAACATTTTTGGGATTGCGCCGAGCCTCCCTCTGGAGGGAGGTGCCCCGAAGGGGCGGAAGGAGGGACACCGCATGATAAGACTACGCAAACCGTCAGTTCTTGCATAATCCGTCAGGCTTGCTTCAAGCAAGCCGTAAGATTTCGCGGCCATTCACTTCATCCTAAAGCACCAGTTACGGCCGCTGGCTCCCCCCGTAACATGCCACTGGCATGTTACGCCCCTCCCGGAGGGGGGCTTGCAGAGCTGCCCTCAAAGTGGGATGCTATCAACTTCATCAAACGTCAACCAGAAAAATGTTTCACGTGAAACAATTTGGCAGGCAAATGTGTGGAGAAAATGAAGGCTACTGTAAAGCGAAGTGCAGTCCCCTCCCCCCTGCCCCCCTCCAGAGGGGGGCTTTTGCGTGCCGAAAAAATGTTTCACGTGAAACAATTTGGCAGGTGCAAATCGAAAAAATGTTTCACGTGAAACAATTTTGGCAGACGCAAACCGAA
>JAEEGN010000050.1 GCA_016280345.1 Selenomonadaceae bacterium
ACCGGCGGCAACGGCCAGTTCAATACCCTGTACGGCGGCGGCGCGGCGAACGACGTCCTGGTGGGCGGCGGCACTGACCTGCTCGGTCTGGCGGCGCAGGACAACTTCTATTTCGGTCAGAGCGACGGCAAGGATGTCATCCGCAACATCGGCGCCGGCGACAAGGTCATGCTCTACGACATGACCGATGACGGCTCGGTCATCGCCGAAGTGGTCACGCTCAACGGTGGCAACTACCTGCGGCTCACCAACGCCAATACCGGCGCCCAGGTCTTCATCGAGAGTTCCGCCAACGACGAGACCTATGAGGTCCTGTTCACCGACGGAATCAACGGCAACGTCACCTCACGGTATGAAGTCTCTGGCGTCACCTTCACTAAGAAGTGATCTGAAAGAGAGATCGCAAGGCCGAAAATCCCATAAAGAAACGATAATCCCCCCGCGTTTGTTTGCGGGGGGATCTTTTATGGTTTTTCCGTTGCTGACGCCGGCGGTTCACTTCCGCAGGCGGGCTTCGTCGATCAGGGTGCCGTCGGGGAGGAAGCAGCGGAAAATGAGTTCGTTTGGGGAGGCGTCGAGGGTCAGGTAGTTGTCCGTTTCCGGCTGGGGAGCGATGACTTTGTCGAAATCGTGGTCCACCCAGAGACCGGGATAGCGGACGTTGCCGGCGACGCCGGTGAGGATATAGAGGGGGCCCCGGTCGGCAGGGCGGAAATCGTAGAGGCGGCCCCGGTCGCGGTAGGTGTGCAGGTGCGCCGTGAGCACCGCGTCCACGCCGGCCTCGTCGAAGATCGGCATGAAGGTCCGGCCGAGGTTGTCAATGCCGGGCTTGCGATCGGGACGCTTGTGGATGCCGTAGCGCAGGACGTCGCGGTGCATCAGCACGACCTTCCACTTCTTTGTCGTGGCGGCCAGGTCTCGGGGCAGCCAGGCGAGCTGCTCCGCCAGAAGGCCCGGGCGCAGGTCGTCAATCTCGTTCATCTGCGTATTGACGACGGCAAAATGGACGTCGCCGTAGTCGAACGAATAATAATAGCGGCCGAAGGCGGCGCTGCCGTTCTCCGGAACGCTGAACAGCGAGAGAAAGGCCAGCGGCAGGCGGGTCTGCCAATCGAGCGTGTAGGTTTCGTGGTTTCCCATGACCGGGGCCAGAGGCAGACGGCTCAGGACGCCGTCAAGGCCGGCGAACCACTGCTCCCATTGGTTGTGATCCTCACCGTTGTCCACGAGGTCGCCCATGCTGATGAGGAAGGCAGCGTTTGGGTTGCGCCGGACGGCGTCCTGGGCGACTTCACGCCAGGTGACGTAACCGTCGGAACATTGGGAGTCGGGGAAGATGAGGCAGGTGAAGGGCGCGTCACTGTCGGTGGCGAACGGCAGCCAATCGCTTCCCTGCTCGCCGGCGAGCAACCGGTACTCGTATGTCTTCCCGGGAACCAGCGGTTCCAGAAGGGCGGTATGAAGGTACGCGTCCTGCTGGTCGTCGGTATAGCGCTCGCTGGTGGCAGGGGCGATCGAAAAGTCTTCATTTCCTGCCAGGCGCCAGGCGACCTCGGCGCCGGCCTGGGCGTCGTCTGACTGCCACATGACGGTCCGGCTGACGCGGTTGTCATGGGTGACGATCTGCCGGATGAAGCGGGCTTCCAACGTAGTGTCTCCGGTAAGAGTCCGGGCCAGCTTGCGGACGGGACGGGCCGCTTCATCCAGCTTGCCGTTGACAGCGGGTGGGGCAGTGAAGCCGCAACCGGCGGCGAGGGAAAGAAGGGTGGAACCGGCGAGCTTCAGGAAATGCCGGCGGGAAAGACCGTTCTTCATGGCAATGCTCCGTTCTGATACTGCTTTTGCTGCTTTCAGATTCCGATTTGAACGAAACGGCCCGGGGCTGTTTCGCGTGCTTCGCGCACCAGGATTACGCTTATGTCATCGGATGGCGGACTACTGGTACAGGGCGAACTTGTCGATGATATCGCCGCTTTCACGGCAGGCGGTGAAGTCAAGTTGCTTTTCCGTCGCCGCCAGCGTCATATAGATGGGTGGCTCCGGCTGGGGAGCGCGGACCTCGTCCCATAGATGACGCCGTGTCTCGAATCGCTGGTCGCCGGCGTAGCCATCGCAGATGTAAAGCGTGCCGTTGGGATCGCTGTGCCCGTTCCGCAGCCGGAAGCGCCGGCGATAGGCGTGGACGTGGCCGTCCAGGACCACGTCGATCTTCAGCTCGTCAAAGAGGGGCATGAGGCTTTTTCCCACCGGATGCAGGACGGGACGGCCTTCGTCGTAGTCCAGAATGTCCTTGTGCATCAGCACGAACTTCCAAGGGCGGCGGGCGGCAGCCATATCGGCCCGGAGCCAGTCCTTTTGTTCGGACAGCAGTCCCTTCTGGAGGCGCTCCAGTTCCCCCCACTGGGTGTTGAGGACGGCGAAGTGGACCGGGCCGTAGTCGAAGGAGTAGTAGTAGCGCGGGAAACTGGCGCTGCGGTTGCCCGGGACGTCGAAATAGTTCAGATAGGCGAAGGGAATACG
>JAEEGN010000051.1 GCA_016280345.1 Selenomonadaceae bacterium
CATCCGGTCGGTGCCGGGCTCGGAATACCTCAATGAGGCGCGGAACCTGGCGACGTATCACCACGAGAAGTGGAACGGTAAAGGCTACCCCACGGGGCTGGCCGGCGAGGCCATCCCGCTGTCGGCCCGGGTCATGGCCGTGGCCGACGTGTTCGACGCTCTGGTCTCGAACCGCAGCTACAAGAAAGGCTTCCCCTACGAGAAGGCGCTGGGCATCATCCGCGAGGAGCGGGGCGCCCATTTCGACCCCCAGGTCGTGGACGCCTTCTTCGCGGCGCAGGACGCTATCCTGAAGGTCGCCGACGAGTTCAGCGGGTGGGAAAGCGGATGACGGGAAACGGGTGCCCCGGCCCGGGCGGCGGAAGGAGGAGCGGGATATGAAGCTGGAAGACATGCCGGTCATGATCGAGCGGTGCAACAAGCAGGGAAAGATCTTCGCCATGGCCAACCGGCTCGGCCACGAGCTCAAAGGCTACGTGGAGCGGTATATGACCTCGGAGCTGGCGGCGGGCGGTCTCGACGACGATTATTCGTACTATCAGATCGCGGCGCCGTCCTATTCCCTCGACATGATCGAGGACGAGGAACTGCACACGGAGGGCGCGGCGCCGGGCGGCTATTCCAACGACGAAGCCTACTGGATCGGATTCTTCTACAAATACCTGATCCTGGCCCTGTCAGAGCGCAGCGAGAAGGTCATCGAGCGGGTGCCCTTCGACAAGATGCACGCTCTCTACGAGGAATACGGCGCCCTGCCGAAGGAAGAGGCCGGCCGGCTCCTGCTGGAACGGGTGCGCGGCGAGGCGTGACGGGAAATCATGGAGAACGTACAACCGACAGGAATCTATAAATGATTGCGGCGGGAAATGAAACCGTCCCGGCCTTGGACTTTGAGGCCGGGACGGTTTTTTACAACAACTTCACCAAAGACGGTTCTTTTGACAGGACGCGCAGCAGATTCGATATGGCGCGGCTGGGGAGCGTTTCACCGCTTTCGTATTTCTGGAAAGCCGTCTTGCCGCCGCCGAGTATCGTTCCCGCCTGTACCTGCGTCAGCTTCAACTGCTTGCGGATGGAACGGATCTCCGACGGCAGCAGCAGGTGTTCCGCTTCGGCCTTGAGCTGCTTGATGGCTTTGTCATAGACTTTCAGATCTTCGTCCAGGAACGTCGCTTCGCCGTCGCCCGGAGGATACCAGCCGGGCATATCAAAGGTTTTGCTGTGGCCCTTATAGGTAATCGTGAGTGGTCGGATATCCCTGGTCAGCGCTTCGCCCGTTTCGGCGTCATAGCGTGTGGCTTCCATCGTCAGCACCTCACTTCTCTTTGAAGGAAAGCAAATCGAATTCGGTAATAACGCCCTGCGCAAACTTGATATATAGCGTGTGATTTTTGTACGGGACATGATAGACATCCTGCCATATCCGGTGGTTCTGGTAGGAAGTCATTGATTTATAGAAATGGTGGGGCATCATGGCGCCAATCGCTTCGTGGATTTCTCTGCGACCAAATCCAAGCGCGGCTGCGCCCAACAGCGCCGATTTCTTGATGCCAAAATCTGATTTCTTGAAGGAGTCCAAATCATAGGTCGGCGTGAATTTGTCGGTAACATTAGGCATACGCTCACCCTCGCAATCATTATACACCATAAAGGTGTATAATTCAATTCCTTGTGGTAGAAAACTCCCTTCCGGCCCAACAGGCCGGGCTTTTTTTCGCCGCGGCGCTGATTTCTTTGCCGTCGGCGGTTTACAAATGCGGCGGCGATGGGTAAAATATATAGATACGGATTGAAACGGAGGGAGAATTCCGCATGGAGAAAGAACCATCGGCGCTGCGTCGGGGCGTGGCGGCGCACCGGCGGGCGCTGTCGGACGGGCTGCACGACGGCATCCCCATCGCCCTGGGCTATCTGGTGGTGGGCTTCACGCTGGGCATCGCCGCGAAGAACGCCGGCTTCACGCCCTGGCAGGGGTTTCTGGCCAGCTTCTTCAACAACGCTTCGGCGGGGGAGTACGCGGCCTTTACGTTGGTGGCGGAGGACGCGCCCTATTGGGAGATGGCGCTGATGACGCTGGTGGCCAACGCCCGCTACCTCCTGATGAGCTGCGTCATCAGCCAGAAATTCGCCCCCGACGCCTCAATCTGGCACCGAATTTTCGTGGGCTTCGACCTGACGGACGAGATCTTCGGCATCAGCGCCGCTCGCCGGGGGACGCTGGACCCTTACTACAACTACGGGGCGATGGCGGTGGCGCTGCCCGGCTGGGCCGGGGGGACGATGCTCGGCGTCATCGCCGGCAACGCGTTGCCGGGGGCGGTGGTCAGCGCCCTGTCGGTGGCCCTCTACGGGATGTTCCTGGCCATCATCATCCCGCCGGCGAAGCTCGACCGGGTCGTGTTGGGCAGCGTGGTCCTGAGCTTCGCGCTGAGTTTTCTCGCCGGGCGGCTGCCGCTGCTGTCGTCGCTTTCCGGCGGCACCCGGACGATCCTGTTGACGGTGCTCATCGCCGCCGGGGCGGCGGCGCTGTTCCCCATCCGGGAAACGGAGGACCAGCATGAAGCATGATATCTACGTCTATCTGCTGGTCATGAGCTGCGTGACGCTGGCCATCCGCATCCTGCCGCTGACCTTGATCCGCCGCCAGGTGAAGAGCCGTTTCCTGCGCTCGTTCCTGTTCTACGTGCCTTACGTGACGCTGGCGGTGATGACTTTCCCGGCCATCGTCGAGGCGACGCAGATTCCGCTGGCCGGCGCGCTGGCCATGGCGGGCGGCATCGCCCTCGCCTGGGCCGGGGCCAGCCTCTTCCAGGTCTCAGCCGCCTGCTGCGTCATCGTCTTCGCGGCGGAGTATTTTTTCTGCTGACCTTTTTTCGTTGAGATAAAAAGCCTTCGCTTATCCACATTTTTATACACAAAACGATAACGCCGAAGCGGTTTTTGTGGATAACGGCTTCGGGGAGACGCTGCCCGGTTCGCGCGCGGGCAGCAGAAAAGCCCGGCCTTGGAGCCGGGCTTTTTTGTTGCCGTATCAGGGATTGTCCTCCTGGCGGTGGACGACGTCCTCCGGGCCGACGCTGTAACCGTCGCGTCCCTGGGTTTTCACCGTGTAGAGCGCGTGGTCGGCGGCCTGAAACAGTTCGTTGTAGGTGTTGCCGTTTTGCGGGGCGATGGCCACGCCGATGCTGACGCTCAGGCCGACGTTCCGTCCCTCGACCGCCAGTTCCCGGGTACGCGACAGGAGCGCCAGGGATTTCCGCTCCACGATTTCCCGTCCCGGCAGGCCGGAGATGACCACGATGAACTCGTCGCCGCCGAAGCGCCCCACGACGTCGCTGGGCCGGAATTCATGGCGCAGCATGGAGGCAAAGGCCGCGAGGACCTTGTCCCCGAAACTGTGGCCGTAAGTGTCGTTCGCTTCCTTGAAGTGATCCAGGTCCAGGATGAAGAGGGCCAGCATCGTGTCCGGCTTGCGTTCCGCCAGGTATTCCCCGGCCAGCCGCTCCGTGGCTTTCTTGTTGAGCAGTCCCGTGAGCTGGTCGGTCTCGGAGTGGATCTTGTAGAGGTCGCGGGCGGAGCGCATGTGTTCCACCCGCTCCCGGGCGAGCTCAAGCTCCTTCGTCCGCTTCGCCACCACCATGCCCAGCGAAGCGCACATCAGCAGCGAGAACGCGACCGAGTACACGATGGCGCGCGTCTGCTGGGCCATCTGCTCCTCGAACCATTCGGCGCTGAAGTCGGCGGCCACGATGCCGCCCACCTGGCCGGAGGAGGTGAAGACCGGGCAATAGGCACTGAAAAATGTGCCCCAGCGGTCGGTATAGGGCTCCTTGTCCGCCGCCGGCGTGCCCAGGCTGGCCTGGTAAAGCGCGTCGGTATAGACAATGGGCTCGCCAAAGTGTCCCGGGTCGATGGGCTCGGGGTCCACGGTGAAGATGAATTCCTTGTCTCCCACGGCCCGGACGCCGTAAATATAGCGCAGGTCGATGTTGGCCTGGAACGTCGCCAGCGTGTCGTTGACACGCTGATAGACGCGTGTCCCTTTGTCTTCGGCCTTCAGCGCCGCCAGCTCGTCGCCGTCCAGCAGGTGGGCGGCGGTTTTGACGACGTCCAGCATGCGGTTGTCGATCAGCGTCTTCAGGGATACCCGGGTCTGCTCGATGAGGAAAAAACCCAGCGCGACGTTGGCCGCCATCAGGAGCCCTGTGATGAGGACAATCAGCCATTTCACCCTGCTCTGCTTCATGATATCACCTTTTGCTGCTCGCTTTGCCCGGAGTACGGAGGGTCCTTTTGAGGGCTTTTGTCCGGTTTGATTGTTCTTGCCCCTGATTATATCATACTCGGAAACCATGCACAAAAGATTTCGATTCCATTTAAGAAAAATCGCTTTTCATTCGATATAAGAGATGAGAAAGGAGGGATATTCCCATGAAAGTCGAGAAGAAAGCGAATCACGCGGCGCTGGCTTCGTTGTCACGTCAGATGGCGGGTCAGACGGAGAGCGCGGAGTTCGGCAGGATCTTCACCGCCATGGCGAAGGCCGAAGACGCCATGGAGCAGATGGAGGAAGTGGCGGAGCGGCTGAAGGACGCGGTGAAGGTCGGCGGGGGCGAGGTCGTGACCCACAAGAAGTTCCTGCCCGACGGCAGCATTGAGATCATCGAGACGAAGGACGGCAAGGTGGTGGAGCGGCACAAGAAGAAGCCGCATCTGGTACCGGTGCCGGATCCGACGAAGCCGCCCCAGCCGGACGGCACGCCGCAGATGAAGCTGGAGCCTCATCAGAGCGTCATGGAACTGCTGATGATGTGACGGCAGGAAAGACCGCCCGGACCAGCTATGGAGGGCGGCGCGGCCCGGAACGAAGGAAGGGCCGCGGAAGGGAGAACCATGCGAAACACCATTCTTATTGACCCGGCGATGAAGCAGATACAGCGGCTTTCCGGTTCGCTGGACAAGCTGCAGCAGGCGTCGGCGGGGACTATGAGTTTCAGGGAGATTCAGGCGAAGATTGACGCCGCGTACGGCGGCACGGCGAACGCCATGGAGAAGGAGGCGGCGGACTGGTCGCTGGCGGAGTACAAGCAGTATTTCCGCGATCAGGTGGACGCCCTGCCGGTGGACGAGAGCCGGCAGAAGGACACAATCTCCATCGACATCACCGACGAGGCTTTCGAGAAGATGCAGACGGATCCGTCTTACGAGCAGTGGGTGCTGGGGCAGATCGCGGCGAAGCTCTCATCGAAGAACAACACGGCCGCCTACAGCGGCGGCGGCGTCTCGCTGCTGCATTTCGGCGCTGAGATGAAGGACTACCGGGACGATTCCTGGGGCCGCGACGATCTGGAATGGATGGACTTTTTCAGCTACAATCCGCTCTACAGCTCTGACGCCGCCAAAAAGCGGCAGACGAGCTTCTGGACGAAGCGGGCCCAAAAGATGACGCAGCAGATGATGGCCCAGACGCTTTTGGCCCAGCAGACGCAGCAGATCAGCCAGATGACAGAGCATCTGGCCGATCTGCAGCATCTGGCCATGCTGAACAGTCAGTCGGCCGGGGCGACGATATTGTCCTCGCCGCTGGCCTCCGCCGCCGGCCTCACCGGCGATTTCCGGATAAAGGGCGCCGAGCTCACGACGGCGTATCTGACCCGGCTCATGCAGCAGAATTCGCTGCTGGCGGGGCTTTGACGCTGACCTTTCAATTGACGCAACAGGAATATTCGATGAAAAGCCCGCAGGGAAGCGGCCGGAAGGCCATTTCCCTCGGGCTTTTTTTGACAAAAGGAGCGGATTGTTCATGAGCGATATGAAAACGTATGCCGGCGCTGTGCACGGCCTGTGCGTAGCCAGTCAGGTGCTGAAAAAATCGACGGTACAGACTGCCGTGACGGGCGGAAGGACTTTCGCGGGCTGTCTGAGCCTCTGCCGGTCGGTGACGAAGACGACGACCGTGGTGACGAGGACCGTCACCGTGTCCACGGCGGCGATGACGATGGAGGAATACAAGGAATACCTGGCGGAGAAGCTGGACGCGATTCCCTGGCATCCGAGCCGCTTTCATGACGAGGAAGCCATTACGATTTCCGACGCCGGCTGGCAGCGGCTGAAAAACGATCCCGAATATGAGAAGGAGGTGCTTGACGGTATCGCTGCCGACCGCGCCTTTTACAGTCCGCTTTTCGGCCTTTGCCCCGGTGGCAGCTATTGCACCCGGTATATCGGCGTGACAAGGGAGGAATATCAGGGCTGGAGCTGGAGCAAGCAGTACGGCTTTGGCAGCGCCGAGGCGTCCCGCAGCGCGTTCGAGGAGAAAGCGAAGAACAGCTTCTGGAAAAGCCGTGAGAGGCGCCGCGCGCAATACGCCATCGACGAGGCGCGCTGCCGGGAGCGCCGCCACGCGACACAGCTCGGCCAGCAAAAAGCCTGGCAGGTGCGCCTGGAAGCCCGGGGCGAAGCGGTGCCCCTGCCCCTCGGGAGCAGCCCGGCCGCCGCGCTGGCAATGATGATATGATATGGGAGGATAATAGCGATGAATACGAATGCGATTCATGTTGGCGGCCTGTCGGCCATCACGCGGCCATCAACCGGTCGCGCCGGCAAGCGGAAACGGCATCGTCCCGCATAGCGGATTTCGGGGACTGCCTGCGCGTACTGCAAGCGGGAGCGCCGAGGCTTCCCGCAGTATGTTCGAGGAGAAGTCGAAGGACAGCTTCCTGACGGTTTGCGCCAAACAGGCGAAGTTGCGGGCGGAGATGGATGATAAGTACTTAGTGCACCGCCGTCAACTGCAAAAGAGCGGGGAACGCCTGGCCCGGCAACGCGAACTGGAGGCCCAAGTCCAGGGGCGGCTTCACACCAGCGTCGATATGCCCATCACCGGTGTCCCGGCGAAGTTCCTGCTGGCGGGATTGATGGGCGGCCCGATGGGAGCCGGCTTGTAAGCGGCCTGTGAAATCTTTTGGCAAAGGCAAAACAAGCCTGTCGCTGTCGGCAGGCTTGTTTTGCGATTATCATTATTTGGAATTTGGCGAGACCGTGTTTATCGGAATGTTTTCTTCACAGGAGGCCCTTGTGCTTTTGCGCTTGGCAGGAATTTGCCAACGACAAAAACGTTCGCTGTTTGTCGTATAGCAGGATTATTACTTCCCGTTGACGAATTATACGTAATGTATGAAACTTCGCATGCGGCCCGTTTTTACGGCAATTGTTCCAATCCCAAAATTCGGCGGAAAAGGGGGAACGATCATGCAGATTCGTTCCAATATAAACCAACTTCTTACACTTGAATATATGCAAAATGAAGAAGAAAACAAGTATTTTGACCGTAAGGCGGCAAAGGTAAGACCTTCGGACTTGGCGTCGACGATTTCTGCTTTCGCCAATGCTGGCGGCGGCACAATTGTCATAGGTATTGACGAGAAAAGTCGTTTGTTGGAGGGTGTTGACACTTTAGGCAGCAAGCATATCAATGACCTTGTCAATGCACCGAGAGATTGCTGTATGCCGATGCCAAGATTCAAAGAAGAACTCCTTGCAATCACGAATGACAAGGAACAGCCGGACCATCTGCTATTGCTTCATATACAGGAAAGCGTCGATCAAGTTGTCCGCACTTCCCAGAATCGGACGTTTCTGCGAATTGGAGATCGTACCAAGGAACTCTTGGGCGAAGATCTGCGTAATTTGGAATACACTAAAAGCACCCGTCATTTTGAAGATGAAGTGAATCGTGATGCGGCGATGGAAGACATAGATGCCGGCCTTCTTGCGGAATACAAAGCGCGGATTGGCGCCGAAAACGTATCGGACGAACAATTATTGCGGGCGCGTGGGTTCCTTAAAAAGGAAGATGGCAAGGAATATCTTTCCAATGCGGCAGTGCTCTTATTTGCCAGGAACATTTCGCAGTTCTATCCGAATTGTCGCGTTCGCTTCCTTCGCTATGAAGGCGTTTCTGCCCAAGTGGGAACGGCAATTAATCTGGTTCGGGATACCAGCATTGAGTTTCCCTTATTACGTATCATCGACGAAGCGAAAAATTTTATTGGCGCGCAGTTGCGTGAATTTACAATGCTGGATGGAGACGGCAAGTTTCGTATTGTCCCTGAATATCCGGAATTTGCCTGGCTGGAGGGTGTTGTCAATGCCGTGGCACATCGTGAATACGCGTTAAGCGGCAGTTTCATTAAGGTGAGTATGTTTGACGACCGCCTGGAAATCGAAAGTCCGGGAAAACTCCCCAATATCGTGACGCTGGAAAATATAAAGGAGACCCGCTATTCTCGTAATCCCCGCATTGCCCGTGTACTGACAGAATTCGGCTGGGTCCGGGAACTCAACGAGGGTGTCAAGCGGATATTTAGCGATATGGAGAAGTTTTTCCTTGACGCGCCGGCTTACAGTGAACAGGAACAAGCCCTAAAACTGGTGCTGAAAAACAATATTGTCATACGCAAAATGCGCCAAGACATTCATGTAACCCAAAGCATTAATAAGGAAAAATGGGAGCAGCTGGATGAAATCGAACGGGCCATCTTTTCTTATCTAGTCAATCACGGGGAGTCCAATCGAGCGACTTTATCCCGCTATGTGGGAAAATCGGGAACCACTGTCAATAATCGTTTGAAACATTTAATGGACTTGGGCCTTGTCGAACCTAACGGAAAAGCATTTGATCCCACTCGTACATATAAAGCGATTTCAGTTTAATCATTGTTAGGTGTTGTCAGTTTTGTCAGGTTCTGTTAGGCTTTGTTAGGTTTTGTTAGGTTTTGTTAGGTTTTGTTAGGTTCTGTTAGGCGATGGTCTAGTTCATAGCAATATTATACAGAATCAAGATTATGCAAAAAGTAATAGTTGGAACAAAATCACTATAGGTATTGATGGTGCAAATCTTATAACTACTGTTGGAACGCATATAAACACATTGAAACCTATTGCAAGTAAAACAGGGAACAAAATCCCTGTATTAGGGTTAGGATATAGCATGATAAGTGCGGTTAATGATGCAGAACGCATGGTATCCTTTCACCACAGGTAGCTTCGGATGTCTTCTCTATTGCAAGCAATTTTGGCAATATGGTCATTATCACAACTGTAGCATCCGATGCGGTAGTAACGCCAAGGCTTTTTGCCGCTACGGTGGGGGCAGCCATTTTATCTACTGTAATTTTCGCATACACTATACCAACAATACAGACAACAGCCACGAATAATGCAAAGGCATCTTCGGAATTTGACCAAATCGAGCAAAAAGATTTATCAGATTGGGACTATCCCAACGATTGGGATTTTCCGACAAATGATGAGACTTCTTCGAATTCAGATTTGACGTTATCTGGTATCATGGACTATATTTATGATCGGACAACGAACGCAATTGCAGATGGAGCAAAGAATTTATTCCCTAACGATGGTGTCGCAGGAGAGACTCTCGCTCTATCTGAATTCATGCCGAAGCTATCGCTGAATGATTTCCTTGACTATATGACAGAACGGGCCGAAGCCGCCGCCCGGCAAGATGGCAGTGCAGAGGACGGCATGGATGGACAGACTGGTGATGGCAACGGTGACGGCGGTGGGGCTGATGGCGGCGGTGGAGATTGGGGCGATGGCAACCCGCCTTTGCCCCGGACACCCCGCCGCACGACCAGCCGCCTGACCCGGACGCCCCGCCATCTGACCAACCACCTGGCCCGGACAACCCGCCGCCTGACCAACCGCCGAATCCTGATGACCAGCCACCTAACAAACCGCCCAGGAAACCCGGCGACAAACAACCGCCGTGGAACCCTCCGCCTCCACCTCCTCCCGACAAGGACCAGAGCATCGAACCCATCGTGCTGAACCTGGACAAAACCGGGAACGCCGGAACCGGAGGAGAAACCTACTTCGACCACGACGGGGACGGCTTCGCCGAGCATACGACCTGGGCCGGGCGAAACGAAGGGCTTCTGGTTCTCGACCGGAACGGCAACGGGCAGATCGATGATGGCAACGAGCTCTTCGGCGACTACACCATCCTCTCCAATGGCCGGAACGCTGTGGATGGCTTCCGGGCATTGGCAGAGCTGGACGAGAACAAGGACGGCGTCATCGATGCCAGAGACAGCGCCTGGAGTGAGCTCCGTGTCTGGACGGAGGTCCCTATATTCTTTTGAAATGTGGCGAATGATATGTGTAAAAAATCGCAAGAAAAAGCCATGCGGTTTTTAGGAGGTTTCCTTATACTGCTTGGTATGTCCATTTTTTGTTTTCATAATGAGTTGCCAAATATTGTTTTTTTCCCTGCTAATCGAATTATAGCTGAAATAAGTCAAGCGGGAGGATTATTTCTATTGTCCTCAGGTTTGATTCTATGGGGTAATATTCGCGAAATTCGATACCTTAAACATAAACGATGGAAACGGCTCTGCCGTTGGTTTCTGATAATCTCAATGGGTCTCTATTGCTTTGGAAGGCCAATTCCTATATTGCAATGCGAAAAAATCGAGGACTTACAACTAATCGAAGGAACAGGAGCTGTGATTTATGGCATACGAGGGGGGAAAACGGAATTTTATATTCAAGATCAAACTCCTGGAAACAATAATCGTCTTCATCGTATTCATTTTTGTTTACTTTTGAATAAAATCCAGGAACAACAATGGATAAATCATTCTGTCAAGGTTTGGCATTCGATGAACTATGCTTATCAAGTAGCGATTGACAATGAAATACTCTGTGATATAGTACTAGCGAATCAAGGCATAGTATGGCATAATTTTTTTGATGTTTCATTGATTTATTTCTTCGTTTTGATTATTTTAATCTTTGTTTATCTTAACTATACACAGTAACATCATTTTTTAGGTATGTTATGCCACATCTACAACCGGCTTCGTGTTCAGCTGTGAAAAAAGCTCGGCCTGCCGCTTGAGCAGATTGCACACAGACCATTTCCCATGACGTTTGTGCGCCTTAACCATGCGAGCCTCCAGCAAACAATCCTGGATGCTCTTTCCCGGTATGGATGCAGCGGCTGCCTCAAACTCTTGGTGAATCAGAGCGGATACCAGCATCACAAAGGCCAGCCCCTGCGTTTTGTAATAGTCCTGCTCATGCAGCGAGTTGTAACCCGCCTTGTTCTTGAAGTAGTTGTAGAACGTCTCTATTTGCCAGCGCTTCTTGTACAGTCCGTATACTTCTTGGGGCGTCTGATCCTCCAGACTGGTCTGCAGGACGATGACTCCCATGAAATACTTGGCCCTTTCGAAACCTTCCTTCGTGTAGGCTTTGTCACCACGTCCGATATGGCGGAGATAGTTTTCCTGCTCTGCCGCTGATTCATTGAGATCCCGGTAGGTAAGGACGCGGTAGCCGCCAATGATCTCATCCTTGTATTCCACGACCGATGCCTTCTTCCCCTTCTGGTACATGAACCGGTCATGCATCTCCAAACTGTGAACAGCCGACCGACAGGTCTTGAGGTTCTTTGCCAGCGGGATGATGTAGGCGTTCCCGTCGCTGCTGAACAGGTTGACGTTCTCGGTGCTGTAAAAGCCGCGGTCGATGATGAACAGCATATTGCGAAGCTCAATTTGGGAAAGGAAGTCCTTCACGCTGACCTTGTCGTTGCTCGCCCCTTCATAAATCCTTGACAACAGGGGCATGCCGGTGTTCACGTCGTATGCCATCAGGAGGTTTATCTGGGCCTCGCCCAGCTTCCTGAACTTGTAGCCTTTCTCTGCAAGGTCGTTTTCCGTGGAACCGCAGCCAATCACATGGCCGTCGATGGCAATCTGCCCGGAGCTCATGGCGGCGAGCTTCTCCTCCATTCGCAGCACACTTCCCTGCCTTCGCCCAAGAGAGTCGTACAGGGAAGAAAGCGAGCTGTAGCCCATTTTGAGGGATGGATACGCGAGCGAGAGGACGCTCATGTCGTAATAGTCCTTGACATCCTTGAGGTATGTGAATCCCTGTATAAAATGAATCAAAGCCAATCCATAGATGCGCGCGGCATCCTCCGGGTTGAAGCATTCCCACAGAAGGGCGCGCGTTTTCCCAGAGTTGGCAATGGACACGGCGTATTCCCCGAAGTCCAGCGAGCTTATCTCGGAGTCCGAGGCAAAGGTAGTGTTGGGGACGAAGCCGAGCCCTTCCTTTATGGCACCAATAGCCTTTCCCATCTTGGTGCGGCGTCGTCCGCTGCTGTCCGTGTAGTTGCTGTACTCGTACACATAGTAATGCCCGGAGATGTTCTTCACCATCGTCCCTTTCGGCTTTTGCCGACGAATGGATTCTGGCACCGAATATTTACCCAAGATGC
>JAEEGN010000052.1 GCA_016280345.1 Selenomonadaceae bacterium
AAGCTCGACGAAATCGGCCACTGCCGCTTCATGGAATCGTCCGAATTCAGCGACGGCGTCAACGCCCTCAAGGGCAAGAAGATCGTCATCGTCGGCTGCGGCGCCCAGGGGCTGAACCAGGGTCTGAACCTCCGCGACTCCGGTCTGGACGTCTCCTACGCCCTCCGCAAGGAGGCCATCGAGCAGAAGCGCGCCTCCTGGAAGAACGCGACCGACAACGGCTTCAAGGTCGGCGTCTACGAAGAGCTGATCCCCACCGCGGACCTCGTCGTCAACCTCACCCCCGACAAGCAGCACTCCAAGGTGGTCTCCGCCGTCATGCCCCTGATGAAGAAGGGCGCCGGCCTGCTCTACTCCCACGGCTTCAACATCGTGGAAGAAGGGATGCAGATCCGCGAGGACATCACCGTGATCATGGCCGCCCCCAAGGGCCCCGGCACCGAAGTGCGCAACGAATACATGCGCGGCTTCGGCGTCCCCACCCTGATCGCCGTCCACCGCCGCAACGACCCCGAAGGCAAGGGCTGGGCCTGGGCGAAGGCCTACGCCTGCGGCCTCGGCGGCCACCGCGCCGGCGTGCTCGAATCCTCCTTCGTCGCCGAAGTGAAGAGCGACCTGATGGGCGAGCAGACCATCCTCTGCGGCATGCTGCAGACCGGCTCCATCCTCTGCTTCGACAAGATGGTGGAGAAGGGCATCGACCCCGCCTGGGCGGCCCGCTTCGTGCAGGACGGCTGGGAAGTGATCTCCGAAGCCCTCAAGCACGGCGGCATCACCAACATGATGGACCGCCTCTCGAACCCCGCCAAGATCAAGGCGTTCCAGCTCGGCGAAGAGATGAAGAAGATCCTCCGCCCGCTGTACGAAAAGCACCAGGACGACATCATCTCGGGCGAATTCTCCTCCACGATGATGGAAGACTGGGCCGCCGGCGACAAGAAGCTGCTCGCCTGGCGCGAAGCCACCGGCAACACCGCCTTCGAAAAGACCGCCTCCGCCGACGTCGACATCGACGAGCAGGAATTCTTCGACCGCGGCGTGCTGATGGTCGCCATGATCAAGTGCGGCGTGGAAATGGCGTTCGAAACCATGTGCGCCGCCGGCATCATGCCCGAAAGCGCCTACTACGAATCGCTCCACGAAGTGCCCCTCATCGCCAACCTCATCGCGCGCAAGAAGCTCTACGAGATGAACAAGGTGATCAGCGACACCGCCGAATACGGCTGCTACCTCTTCGCCAACGCCGCCGTGCCCATGCTCGAAGGCTTCATGAAGGGGATCGACACCGACGTGATCGGCAAGATCTACAACGAAGGCAAGTCGAATTCGGTCGACAACGCCGAGCTGATCGAAGTGAACGCCGCCATCCGCAACCACGACGTCGAAATCGTGGGCGAAGAGCTGCGCGAATCGATGACCAGCATGAAGAAGATCGCGCACTGATCAGTGATCAGGGCTTAGGTCTCAGGTCTCAGTCGATTCAAGGCGCCTACGGCGCAGGAAAAAGTAAGGCCTCCCTCCGGGGAGGCCTTTTTCCGTTCCCGCCGCGGGAAAAAACGCCGGAACGCGTTTTTGTGGCTATTTTCCATGCAAGGCCGCCCGGTCGGCCATGTTCCCTTTTCCCTCGGAGGTTTTCGGATGAAGTTCGCGCCGATGGTCCTGTTCGCGTTGGTTCCGCTCCTTTTCTCGGCCTGCGGCGACGAAGGCGGGAGCGGCGGATCCGGCGGCGGCGCCGCGGCCGCGCATCCCTGCGCGGACGGGAAGTTCCTGGACGAGCGCGACGGGACGACCTACAAATGCGTCGCGGTCCAGGAAGGCTTCTGGATGGCGGAGAACCTCAACTTCGAGACGAAGGGGAGCGGCTGCTACGGCGACTCCGCCGCGAACTGCGACGCCTACGGCCGTCTCTACACCTGGAGCGCCGCGACCTCCTGCGACGGAGCCGTCGCCCCGTGCGACGCGTCGGGGAACGCGCGCGGCGCCTGCCCGGCGGGCTGGCACCTGCCTTCCCGCGAGGAGCTGGTCGCGCTGGCGGTCGAGTTCGGCGGCGAGGACTGGGCGGGCTCGATCCTGAAGTCCGAAGAGGGCTGGGACAACGACGGCGGCGGCGCGGACTACCACGGCTTCACGGCGCTGCCCGCGGGCTACTTCGACGGCGCGGAACCGGTGAAGAAGGGCGCCGGAACGGCGTTCTGGTCCGCCACGGAGTCCTCGGGGAACGCCGACAAGGCCTACGGCCTGCGCATGAGCGCCGCGGACGACAAGACGCCCGTGGCGGCCTTCGACAAGTTCTCGAAGCTCTCCGTCCGCTGCGTCCAGGACTGACGGCCGTCTTCGGGAACGGGAAAAGCTAGATTTCGCCCCGTCCAACATTTCACGGGATTCCAAATGAGCAAGACTTACAAGATCGCTGTTCTTCCGGGCGACGGCATCGGCCCGGAAGTGATGAAAGAGGCCGTCCGCGTGCTGGACGCCGTGGCCGACCGCTTCGGCTTCTCCTGCGAGAAGGAGTGGGCCGACGTGGGCGGCGCCGCCTACGACAACTTCGGCACCCCGCTGCCCGAAAGCACGCTCAAGCTGGGCGAGGCCTCCGACTGCATCCTCTTCGGCTCCGTCGGCGGCCCCAAGTGGGAAAAGCTTCCCCCGAACCTCCAGCCCGAACGCGGCGCCCTCCTCCCGCTGCGCAAGCACTTCAAGCTCTTCTGCAACCTCCGCCCGGCCCGCGTCTACAAGGAACTGGCCTCGGCCTGCCCCCTCCGCGCGGACATCGTCGGCGACGGCTTCAGCATCCTGACCGTGCGCGAGCTGACGGGCGACGTCTA
>JAEEGN010000053.1 GCA_016280345.1 Selenomonadaceae bacterium
CAAAATCCTGCTCCATTGGCGTTAGGAACTGCATCGTCCGCGGAAGGTGCAGAACATGGAACAGCCATTTGTGATGGACGATCTGGGTAGCGAAAGACCCCACCACGAAACAGGCGTTTTCCTGTACTGCTTGCAAGAACGACTGTACCTCTGCAATCTCAGCCATGATGTCGGAGGTGACTGCCCGACGATACACAGCGTCGATAATATGGCCGCTTGGCGAAAGGAGCACGCCGTCCGCAAAGCTAAGGTCACGGATATCCGCAATCTCGCAGTTCACACCGACCCGCTGGAAATGGCGGGCAAATTCCTGAAACTCCCGCAACGTTCCTTTGTCAAGGAAATCGACGATAGCGATGTTTGGCTCCGCTACCTTCCGCTCATTCCGCTCATAAAAAGAAAGGAAACACTTCACCCAGCGGTCAAACATCTCCATGCTACGGAACCGGTACCGGCGGCGCATTTCCTGGTGTGCCGGGTTATCAATCAGGAGCTCGTCCAACAGCCGGTCTTCGTTCATGCCGCTCGTCCCATCGGTATTGACTTCGCAAAACTGAAAATCACCGGTATCCTCGTGGTAAAAGATATCGAACCGTGCCATCGGCAAAAGGGGAACGCCACTGCGCGGCGCCAGAATCAGTGCCTTGAGTTCCGGGAAGAAAGGGAATAATGCTCGATACTCCTCCCGGGCAAGATATTCCCGAATCACTTTCTCAAAGATACTGTGCGCCGTCTTCACGATCTCCTGAAAACGGCGGATATCCTCCTCGCTGTAAAGCCGCGGAACCTGTACCGTGCGGGTGGTGAGCCTCCCCCGGAAATACAGCGGTGACCGCTCGATATTGTCGCGTAAAGCCAGCGCTCCGGCCTTGTTCCCTTCGCGGTTGCCTTCAATCAACGCTCGATATTCTTCTTTGATTGCAGCGATTGGCTTCATGCTATCACTCCGAATTGCCGGTAATCTTACTGATCCCGCCATAGCGAATGACTTGGCGGAACGGTTCCAGAAAAGCCCGCTCCTCAACCGGCAGATTGCGTTCCGCCAGCGCCAGAAGTGCCGTCGCCATCTCCCGGATCGGCTTCCCGTAGATGGTGGCCTCCCAGCCCTGCGCCATCAGATTGCTTTCAGCTACCTGAAGATCGTACTCTGTGATCCGTCCTGCCCGAATACTTTCCTGCGCAAGGGTCAGCCCTTCCCTGGAATAGAGCGCCCCCTTGATCAGCGCGCTGTACGCCAGCATGAACACTTCAGGCATGGAGTCCGCCATCCGCAGTTCCAAATATCGCTTCAAGCGAACATCGGGAAATGCCATGGACAGAATATGAACCAATGCTTCCTCTTCCAGCGGCTCTTCCCCGTAAATCTCCGCCACCGTCTGAAAACCAGTATAGCGGTTTTCCCCGTTCACCGGCAGGAAGATGGGCGGCATCTTTCCCAGGAACGCCGCATAATCAGCGAAGCCAAAATCAGATTTGAAGACCTCCGGCACGATACCGCAGCGGGACGGATCCACCCGGTTCCAGATATCCGTCCGCTTCAGATGACACGTCAACGGGTTACCCTCAAAAGCGGTCGCATGATTCGCCAAAAGTTTCAGCACCGGCGAAAAGAAATAGGCCGCCTGCATCTTTTGCCGGAAATCGTCCTCCGAGAAGAAATCAATCGACACCTGCACCGAAGCCGTGCCACGCATCATCTCGCGGCCACCGGTGCCCGTCCAGGCAAAATGCCCGTCCATCAATCGGTAACGTTCCTTGGGAATCAATGTGAGCTCCTCCACCCTGCTCACCGGCTGGCATCCTACCGTAAGTGCTTCGTATTCCAAGGACGCGAGCACTTCTCGCAAGTTCCGGAGAAATCCGCTATAGACTTCCCTGATATGCGCCACGGACTCCGTGGCTGCGATGCTGATCTCAAGCTGGGCAGCAGGCTCCAGGGTAATGACAAACTCCGGCCCGGAAAAGCCAAAAAGGTCCTCGCCTGGTAGAGCCGTTGCACCCGGATAAAGCGTCATGAGTGACCGCAAAATTTCACGAACCCCACCCGGCCCAGCGTAGGGAACTGCTTCCCCGGTATCCCGGCGCAGGATGAAATGCTCAATCTCCACGCCCAACCAAGGACGGGGAACACGCTTGATCCCTTTCCGAAAATACTCTGTGAATGCCTCTGCCCATTGCGTCTTTTGCCTTTCCATACTTCTCACCTGAATCCTGTCTTTCAAACAAACCTTGGAAGAATGTCTGCCACCGGCGGAGATTCTTCCCTTCTGTTATATCATATTTTCATACAATTGCAACCTTTTGCCGAACTGCTAAAACGTCCCGACCTACCTTAGGGACATCACTCCGCATTTCCAAATCGTTGAAACGGCCCCATTGGAAAAAGCGCCGAAAAACCGGCGCCATAACAAGGATTAACCGGCAAGTTGCCGGATAAAACCCAAGGATTTCAGATTTTTACCTAAGAGATGATAGAGTCCACCCAGAAGGAATGTCTCAGCTGCTATCAGGTCATCCTTTTTCGCAGTGAAAGCTGCCGGCGCCTGCCAGTCCAGAGAAGACAATAGTAGCAGGAACTCACGCAAAGAATCGGGGTACGGCCTGCTGCCAATCGTCTCCCCAGCGCAGGACGCGCAGAGAGCGCCTCCCTCGCTGACGCTGAACGCTCCTTCCGCTTCCACCGGCCGTCCACAACGGCAACATTCTTCCAGTTTGAAACCGACCCCGGCGAACGCCAAAAGCTGATACCCGGCAATCAGCGCCACCAGGCGGGGATTCCGCGGTCCACAGGCAGAAAGGACATTCGGCAGCCAATCATACAATTTCTCGTCCGGATCGCCCTCCGGCGTCAGTTCCAACAGAAGCTCCGCCACGAAGGAAGCGTAAGCCATTGCTGTAAGGTCGTTGGTTAGGCTTGGAAAACGCTGCCGTACCGACGCCTGCCGTACCGTATCGACGCGCTCCCCTTCAGTCAGCGTGATCTCCAAGCGATTGAACAACTGCAAAGCGCCGGAAAGGGGACTTTTGGGGCGACGGCAGCCAAAAGCCGCCGCCCGGATTCGACCCCGGGCACGGGAAAAGAGCTGGAGCATCTTGTCGGCCTCACCCCAGTTCCTCACCTCCAGCAATATAGCCTCCGTGGTATATAACGCCATATCGCATCTCCCGCACTTATTCCCGCTTTAATCAAACCCCAGGTTCTTCAGCACCGCCGGCCGGTTACGCCAATCGCGTTGCACCTTGACCCATAAATCGAGATATACCTTTGCCCCCAGAAGCGTCTCGATATCATGACGGGCCCGTCGACCGGTTTCTTTCAACATTGCGCCGTGCCCGCCGATGATGATTCCCTTCTGAGAATCCCGCTCCACATAGATCGTCGCGCGTATGTAGATATCTCCCTTGGGGCGGGTTTTCATCTCGTCCACATCGACTGCCACGGAGTGCGGCACCTCATCCCGAGTCATCTCCAGCAGTTTCTCACGCACCAACTCTGCGACAATCAGCCGCTCCGGCTGGTCTGTTACCATGTCCTCCGGATAATAGGCCGGCCCTTCGGGCAGATATTTCTTCACCTCACCCAAAAGCGCCTCCAGATTGTCCTTTTCCTTGGCTGAAATCGGCACGATGCCGGCAAAGTCGTATTGTTTCCTGTAGCTGTCAATAATCGGCAGGACCGTTTCCCGGTCAATGAGATCCAACTTATTGACCACTAACACCACCGGCCGCCGAGTCGCTGCCAACCGCTCCAGGATGAAGCGCTCACCAGCTCCCATCTTCTCCGTAGCGTCCACAACAAACAGAATGGCGTCGATTTCCTTCAGTGTATTCTCGACGGTATGCGCCATATACTCCCCCAGCTTATGGAGAGGCTTGTGCACTCCCGGCGTATCGATAAAGACCATCTGCGCGTCCGGCTGGGTCAGCACACAGAGAATGCGGTTTCGTGTCGTTTGCGGCTTATCGGACATGATGGCAATCTTCTGACCGATCAGGCTGTTGATGAGCGTGGACTTGCCCACGTTGGGCCGGCCGATGACGGCAACAAACCCTGATTTATGTTTTTCCAATTTCTTCTCCTGTCCCCGCCGTCACTGGCGCGGGATATCCAGCGCCTCCATGACGCGTTTCTGCTCCTGTTCCATTTCCCGACGGTCTGCTTCCTCGATATGGTCATAGCCCAAAAGGTGCAACATGCCGTGCACCGTCAAGAACGCAATCTCCCGGCGAAGACTGTGACCATATTCCGTTGCCTGTGCCCTGGCCCTCTCAACCGAAAGGACGATATCGCCGAGGACGTCCGTATCCGGCCCGCCGGCAACCACCGGTTCCTCCCCTTCCCGTAAAGCGAAGGAAAGCACATCGGTGGGCCGGTCAATCTGGCGGTACTCCTTATTGAGCGTATGGATATACGCATCGTTTGTCAGCGTCACGCTGACTTCAGCCGTGGATGCCCCGAACATTTCCCCGACTTTCTCCACCGCCAAACGTACCGTCGTCTCAATCTCATCGGGAAATGACAGCCCCTCGGGATAGCTGCTGATGATGATTTCCATGACACCGCTCCTTCATGTTCCGGGGCGTTCCGGCGCTTTCCGGCCAGCCGTCACATATCTCTCGTAAGCCGCCACGATTCGGCTGACAACCTCATGGCGGATGATATCGCTCTCGTCAAAGCGCACTACCGCCAGCCCGTCAACGCCTTCCAACGCCGCTACCGCCTCGGTGAGTCCGCTGACTGTTCCCCGCGGCAAGTCAATCTGGCTCAAGTCGCCGGTTACTACCATGCGGGAAGCGATGCCCAGCCGCGTCAGGAACATCTTCATCTGCCGGCCGGTCGTATTCTGAGCCTCGTCCAGAATGACAAAGGCGCTGTCCAAAGTGCGCCCTCGCATATAGGCCAGCGGTGCAATCTCGATGATGCCCTTCGCCAGAAGCCGCTGATAGGTATCCACACCGAATATATCCTGCAATGCATCGTAAAGCGGACGCAAATAAGGATCGACCTTTTCCTGCATATCACCGGGCAGAAAACCCAGCCGTTCTCCCGCCTCTACCGCAGGCCGCGTCAGGATAATCCGGCTGACGTGCTTTGCCCGGAGTGCCGCCACCGCCATTACCACTGCCAGATACGTCTTGCCAGTACCGGCCGGCCCCACGCCGAACGTCACCGCATGGCGACGGATCGCTTCGATATATCGTTGCTGGCCCACGGTCTTCGGCCGTATCTGGCGTCCTTTTGCCGATACCAGGACCGTCCCGGAAAAAAGCGCGTGCAATGCCTTTCCCTCGCCTGCCTTTGCCAACCGCACCGCGTAACGTACTTCATGCATCGTGACCGGCGTACCCTGTCGGTAAAGCCCCTGCAGCTCGCGCAAGGCCAGCGCCGCTGCCTGCGCTTCCTTCTCCCCGCCGGATACCATGACACCATCGCCGCGGCTCACGACCTGACATTCAAAGCTGTCCGCCAACACCCGCAAGAATTCGTCATGCCCACCCAAGAGCGCGTATGCCTCCTGCCGGTCCGAAAATTCAATCATCGTCTCATGAAATCGCAACCATCTGCCGGAACGCCCTTCCCCAGGCCGCCCGTTCCTCCTTCTCGCGTTTTTCTTATTTTACATTAAAGGGAAGCGCCGCGTCAATTGCTGCACATAAAAGAAGTCGCCGGAGAGGCAACCTCTTCCGGCGGCATTCCTTTTCCATTTTAGATCATATTCTTTTTGTACGCATCGTAGAGGGCTTTCAGTTCCTCCATCTTGTCGTACATTTCCACCTGGAGGCCAGAAGCGGCAGCGAAATCGCCAGCATTCAAAGCATTGACGAGCAACGTGAAGAGAGATTTCTCGTCAATGCTGTCCTTCGCCAGATAATTGCGAATGCCGCTAATCTTCGTCCAGTTGTAGGAATCCTGATCGGTGACAAAGTCGGCGTCGATTTCTTTCGCTGCCCGGACGATGGCACGATTCTCCGGAATGATACGGCTGATGAGTTCGGTCTTCCAGCGGAGCAACGCCCCTTCGACAAACGCCTTGACAATCTTGTCGGATAGCGCGCCGCCCGCCGTGATGACGGCCCGTTTCTCGGGATAATTGTTGAGATTCTCCATGTTCTCCCAGACTGTCGCCGGCGGCGCGCCAAACAGCTGGTCACGTTCTTCCGCCGTGTAATCTTCGAACACATCTTCTTCGCTACGATACGCCCGGTCTGTTTCCAGATAGAAGCCCTTCTCACCCGGCTTCTTGGAAAGCTCCGCCAAAAGTTCCGCCGTCGTCTTGTCGATAGCATTCTGCACGCCGTCCAAGACCGCTGAATATATAGCGGCAAGAGCAATGTATGTATTCGTGTATGGATTGCAGGCGCGAAGCTCAAAGCGTGTGGCCCGGGGATTCCTGACGTCGCGCACCAAGCCTGCCAGGATTGTCCGGTTGCGGGACGGAATTGCCGGCGAATGGCCCAACGAGGTGACTATGCAAACCGGCGCCTCAAAGCCGGGCTTCAAGCGATTCAGCGAATCATTCGTCGCCGAGACAAAGGGATTAATGACCTCGTAATTCTTCAGAAGCCCCATGATGGCGCCATAGCCTACTGCGCTCATGAAATCCTTCGTCATCTCTTTTGCTGAGAAAAGATTCACTGTCTGGCCGTCCTTCATGACCGCCGCCATCCCGATATGGGTGTGCTCGCCGTTCCCTGCCAGACCAATCATCGGCTTGGCCTTGAAATTGACCTCCAGACCGTTCTCCCGAAAAACTTCTTTGACCAGCGTGCGGACAAGAAGCTCATTGTCCGCCGCTTGCAACGCATCGGCGTACTCCCAGTCCATCTCGATCTGCTCGCAGACATGCGACATGTTGCCCGACTCGTCGATATGCGCCTTGAGACCGCCGACCTCCTTGTGCCCCATCTCCGCTTTCAAACCATACTTTTCAACCAGCAGGACGCTCTGCTCCAGCGCCGTGCGAACCGCGCCGCGTGTCCTCTGCCAGTACTGTTCCTGCATGACCTGAGAGGCCGACATCTCCGCAATATCTGCCTCCTCCAGCGGCGTCTTGACCCAGAACTCCAGCTCCGTCGCTGAAGTGAACTGGATATCCTGCACTTCACCGCCATCGATATGCTCCAGCCCGGAAATATGGGGATGGGCCGCGAAAAGCGACAGCAGTTCTTTCTTGACATAGTCCAGCGTATCCTTCAGGATAGCCCGGGAATCCACCCGGTTCCCCTCGTGAATCAGGAACGCCGGGATGCGTAGCGTGCCGACCGGCAGCTCGGTCTCATTGTCGTAATGCTCATAATTATAGTCCACGAACCAGTTGACGCTGGGATCGATAGGCATATCGACCTTGGCGTTGTTCAGGGTGGCAATACCCGGCAGCACGACGGAGGAACCGTCGGTTTGGACAGCGGTCCCCGCATAGAAATTGTCGATATCCTTCAGGAAAATGCGAATGGGAATCTTCTCGTCCGTGTCATTACCGGCCAAATCAATACCCACAAGGGATACGAATTTGATCTCGGGATGCACCTTTAGCATCTCCAGAATCTTTTCCTTCTGTGAACCAGCCGGAATCACATACAACAATTCTTCCATCGTCAACCACCCTTTCTGCATCTGTGGCGGCGCAATAAAAAAAGCCACATGAAACCATGACCATCATGGCCCCATACGGCAACGTCGCCTTATCTTTCTTATCGCGTTTGAGTATAGCACGGTCCGAAGCGGTTGTCTAGTTTTTTTTGAAAAACGATGTCTTTTCTTTTTCCGGTTCGAATGAAACACCAGAGACCACAAAACATATGAAAAAAGCTCCGGACAGGCAGCTCTTCGCACAGAGCATCTGCTTCCTAAATCATGCCATGAAAGATTCCCGCGCCCCGTTGACAGGGTGCGACCGGAAATCTATAATTGGGACTAAGCAATCTGTCAAACCATCAAACTCCAGAGGGAGGATATCGTCCATGATGAACCGGATTACCCAATACCGCCTGCAGGCGGGCTTGTCGCCCTCGGATGTCAGCCGTATCCTCAAGATACCGTCCGGCATCGTTGACCGCTGGGAACGGGGAGAGTTGAAGCCCCCCGCCTGGGTTGAGTCGCTGCTCTTCGACCGGATCCAGAGGGACCGGAGGCAGGAGTTGGCGAAGCGACAACGGACCCGGATGGCCGGCCCTGCCCTTCGCCGGGGCTGGAGGCCCTGACCGCACTCGGTTCCCCACCAGAGCATATTCCAGCCTTTCCCTCGCAAAAAACCACCTCTCATTGAAGAAAGGAGCCTTGCCATGCAAGCAATCGAAATCAAGCCGGACATTTTCTGGGTTGGCGCCGTGGACTGGTCCATGCGCAGTTTCCACGGTTATTCTACGGATCGCGGCTCAACCTATAACGCTTATCTCATCCTCGATGAAAAGGTCACGCTCATCGACACGGTCAAGGCGCCCTTTGCCGACGATCTGGTCTCGCGCGTCTCCTCTGTCATCGATCCCGCCAAGATTGACTACATCATTTCCAACCATACGGAGCCCGACCACTCGGGAAGTCTCCCCATCATGGCCCGTTGCTGCCCCAACGCTACCATCATCACCAGTTCACCCCAGGGACTCAAAGGGCTTACGTCCCGCTACGGCAATCTTCCCTACCAAGCGGTCAAGACCGGCGAAGAGCTTTCCCTCGGCAAAAGGACGCTGAAATTCATCGCTACCCCCATGCTCCATTGGCCGGACAGTATGGTCACCTATTGTCCCGAGGAAAAGATTCTGTTCTCCAATGACGCTTTTGGCCAGCATCTTGCCAGTAGCAATCGCTTTGACGACGAGAACGACCTCCCCACCGTCATGAAGGAAGCGAAAAAATACTACGCCAATATCCTGATGCTTTTCGGCAAGCAGGCCCAGGACGCCCTCAAAGCACTCAGCGCTTTCGATATAGAGACAATCGCCGTCGGCCACGGCGTTCTCTGGCGTTCCCATATCCTCGATATCTTGGCTTCCTATGAAAAATGGAGCGAGGGTGAGGTGGACGATCATGCGGTCATCGTATTCGATACCATGTGGGGCTCGACCGAGCGGATTGCTGACGTCATCGCCGACGCCTTCGCGGAAAAGGGCATCCCGGTTTCCTTCTTCGACCTCCGCTCCAACCACATCTCCGATATTATGACGGAAATACTGACCAGCAAATATCTGGCGGTCGGCTCGCCTACCCTCAACAACCAGATGATGCCCTCGGTCGCCGGCTTCCTCTGCTACCTCAAAGGGTTCCAGCCCAAGGGTCGCCAAGCTTTCGCCTTTGGCTCCTACGGTTGGGGCGGCCAGAGCGTAGGCCTTGTCGAGGATGGATTGAAGGACGCCGGCTGCGAGATCTGCCTGGAGAAGATCCGCGTTACCAACGTTCCCACGAAAGAACAGCTCGCCGCTATCCGCGACCAAATTTTGTCCATTTGAAATGATTCCAGGATAATCAGCTCCAACAATAATCGCTTTGCCACCCGGGAGGCTACTGAAAAGTCCAAGGGTGAAGGAAAGGCCCTCAATACCCATAAACAACAAATCTCCCGGAATTCGTACTCCGGGAGATTTGTTCTGTCTTAACATCGTTCACTTTTGTTTTTCACTATATGGCCATTTACTTTTCCTGTTTATTCCTTCCAGCCCAACAATACGGAATCCGGAAAATGCGCTTTGATGAATTCCGCGTTTTCCTTGGACTGATAGGCTTCCCGGAACACTTTCAGCCGCGGATCCTTCAGGTCTTTTTCCCGGACCGCCACGATGTTCACAAACTGGGAGTCAGCAATCTCCATGATGATAGCATCCTTTGTCGGATCCAGGCCGGCATTCAGGGCGTACGTGGTGTTGACGGCCGCACAAGTCAGATCGTCCAGGCGGCGCGGTAAATCCGATGCGTCCAATTCCACGATTTCAAAGTTGTGAGGATTATCGGAAATATCCTGAACGGTAGCGGTGATATCGGTCGGGTTTTTGACCTGGATCAGCTGGTATTTCGCCAACAGCAACAGGCAACGTCCCCTGTTTGTGGGATCGTTTGGGATGCCGATCTTTGCCCCATCGGGAATCTTGTCCCCGGGGGTCAGCTTTTTGGAATAGAAATTGATTGGCAACAGTACCGTTTGGAAGGCCTTTGCCAGTTTATACGCCGGCTCCTTTTTCAGGACAGCCTTCAGGAATGGTTCATGCTGATAGCTGTTGGCCCAGATTTCCCCGGCGGCCAGCGCCGCGTTTGGCGTCACGAAATTGCTGAACTCTTTAATCTCGATCTTCAGCCCTTTTTTCGCGGCAATCTTCTTCACGTTTTCCATGATGACGGCGTGAGGTCCGGGGTTTACACCCACAATTACGGGTTGGGAGGTGTCGGTTTCCGTTTTGCCCGCTTTTGTATCCCCGCCGCAACCGGCCAGGACCAGCATCAGCGCAACCAGGACGCCGGCCAGCAGGAGGTTTCTTAAACGGTTCATATTGGTTTCCTCTTATTCATTGGGCCTTGTTCATGGCGCTCTGGGTGTCCTGCTCGGCACTGCGGATGTCAGCGGACATATCCTTGGCCAGATTCAGCGTATGGAACTGCTTGTCACCATGCAGGACCATAGAGAATTTATCGGTTTTGTCCAGCTGGACCTCGCCGTCCCTGATGGCAAGCTCCAGGATATGGCCGCCGTGTTTCCTGTCATCGGAAATGAAGTGGAAATGCCAGCCGACGGAGTTCAGCTCCCCCATGTAGTTGGGACAGTACAGCCCCACCAGCGTCCCCTTGATATTCTTGTGGGAAAATTCCGTTTGCTTACCCTTGAGCGCCTCTACCAATGTGGGGTAGGGCTTGCTGCTGCCGTATTCGCTGCGGAACAGGATGGAGGGAAACTCGGTGTGCAGTTTCACCATGTAGAAGCTGTTTTCGCCCTGCTCCTTCACCGCCTGGTTCAATATCTTCTCAAAAGCGGCTTTATCGGCAACGTTGGACAGCTTGATGGCGACATCTTTGTCAAAAAAGGTCACATTGGCGAAGGGGATGATTTCCTTATCCGGGGCCACTACCACGCTGCCATCGCCCAGCGCCTGATAAACCGTGCCATCCAGCACGATCATTTCCCCGTTCAGCCCCTCGAAAGTACCGATGCCGATGTCGCCCATGGCGCGCAGGTCTTTGACCGTGAACGTACCGCCAAAATATCCTTGCGCCAGGGATTGTAGCAGGGCCACCTGGGAAAGATTTTCTCTGTCAGCGGGGGCCGCATATCCGGTGCTGCCAATCACCAGACCCGCCAAAAGTGTGGCAAGGAAATTCTTTGCTTTAATCAATTGCGTTCAACTCCTTTTTTACTTTTTCAGCAGTCCCCCACCGGCAGGGGGATTTTTGCTGGAGGATGAAGTGTATCTTCCGGCCATCAACATTATGTCCGGAGGAACCGTCTCATTTCTGAGCTGCCTTGCGGCAGGCCGAAACGTAGTCGATGGCCAGCCGGCGGAACTCTCCCGTGGGGACCACGCACTCCTGGCCCGTGATATCGTTGACGATCTTGGTAGTGTCCGCGTGTATCTCCAAGCTGAAGGCGTTGCCGGAAAAAGAACTCTTTTTTTTCTTTCCCGTACCGGGCTCGTCCAAAGCCGCCAGTATCGCCGCCCTGAAGCTTCTCGCCTCCGCCAGCAGGAACTCGCCGGCCAGGGCGTATTTCTCATCCGCGAAGGCTACGACGGGAACCGGTTGCTTCCCGCCGGAGGACTTAATCGTATAGTTCATCATCGCTCATTCTCCCTGAAAGATTGGGTAGGCAGTAAGAATCTTCCGATTCTCGTCCAGGTACATATCAATCTCCAATTTCCCGGCATGGCCGATCCACAAGGAGCCGCGAGGATTCTTGGGATTGCTGACGGCCTCGTCATATGCCATGTTGATAGCGTCAACGACTTCCTGCGGCGACCAGTTTTCCGGATAGAAAGAACTGAAGCCATCTTTCCTGACGCCGTCAATCTCGACCTTGGCGGTGAATATCCCGTTGGCGTCCTTCCGGCTACGGGTTCCGTTCAGGATTTTCCCCTTGCTGTCCGATATCATGCTGTAATGGTAGCCGGTCGCCTTGCCTTTTTTGTTGATCGTACCGTCAAAGATATGCTCCAGGCCGTTGCGGGAAAAATTCTTCGTGTTCCGCAAGCCCTTGATATCCCGCATGGAATAGGCGGTTTTTTCCGAATTCTTCTCCGATTCCGGCTTCTTTGCCTGCTCCGGCTTCTTCACGGATTCCTGCTGCACCGTTGGCGGAGCATTGCCGCCAGATGCTGCCTTTTTCTCCGCGCCGCATCCAAAAGCCACCGCCAAAAGCGCCAGCATGGCGATGAACGTCATGAAGCGTACCAGGAAACAAACGATTGAGTTCCTTTTCATGATGATTAGCGATTCCTCCCTATCCATAGTGGCAAAATGCGATTCCTCAAAGTTCGGCTATTGCGTCGCCAGCACATACTGCGCTAATCATCCGCAAAAGCGAGTTCCGCCCCATACCAGCCGGCCTTTCCGGCAATCGGATAGATGAGGCCACGTTCCACCAGAGACAACAGGCGATCCGACACTTCCTGCTCTGAGGAGGTACCGTCCATCATCAGCACGACCATGGCGCTTCCTTCCCCGGACATGTCGGTTTCACCGTATCCATGGATGTATTCGAAAATGACCCGGTCGAGCGTGTCGCCCAAGTATTTCGCTTCAAACGCCTCTTCGGTCATGGTCCTCGCCTCAGCCGCGATCTTTTCCGACGCTTCTGTCCTGACTGTCGTTGCAACCGAAGCAGACTCAAGGGTCTCCGCCTCCTCCGCGGCCGTGGCCGCCAGCGCCGCCAGGAGCCTGGCCCGGCAGCGGGTGCAAAGCGGCAACGCCGGGAGTTTTCCCTTCTCCCAATCGATGACCCGGACGCCGTTTTCCTCGCCGCATAACGCGCAGAAAACCGCCCGGCCCTCCAACAGTCGCATATCTTTTCCCCTTCCCTATGTTTCCGCTCTTCGCCTTCCTGCGCCAGCACTCTAAAACAACGCGCTTCGGAAAAAGAGCCTACGCCCGGCGGACCGTTTCCTCCCCGGGTGGCAATTCCGCCTCCAGCCGTTCCAGTTCCCCGGCCATCCGCGCCCGGGCTGTCCACCGTCCCTGCCCAATGGCCTGAAGCAGCAATTTTGCCGCCATATGCAACGCCCCAGGCGCGGCCTGATTCATCCACTGTCGGCTATCCTTATTGAGGACATAACGGCGAGCGAACATCTCGTACATCCAATCTTCCAGAATTCCGCAGGAAATATCCCACTGGCAGGCCCGTTCCAGATAATGGGCCAATTCATACGCTCCCGCTTCACCGTATGAACGCATATCCTCCAGAAAGCGCGGATTCATCGCCTCGCCCCAGAAAAGGCGTCGGGCCTCCTCCCGGACCTCTCGCACTTGCACCCGCCCGGGATCAGAGCTGTCGCCGACATAAGCTCGCGGCAACCGACCAGTCATCTGTGCACCGGCTGCCACCAAGCTCCCCTGACAGGCGTTATAGACCTCTGAGCAGAACATATGCGTTGCCCGATTGTCTTCGTTCTTGATTACCGCGTCAAATTTTGGAATGGCCCGCTGGAGCAACGCCGGCAAATGACGAATCTCGCCACTGGCCGGCGGCTCGGGGAATACCCGCTCCGCAGCCCGGGCCAGAGCTTCCGCTTCATCCACCCCCTGTGCCCGAAGCCATTTCACGTCTGCCATCATGTGACGCGCCACATAGTTATCGGCGTCATCCTCGGACAACTCTCCAGCCATCCGGACTGCCCGGCCCAAAAGCTCGACCACGGGTCCCATACCGGTACGGAATCGACTACTGATGCAGCCGGTGACATCAATTCGCGGTCGTTTGAGTTCCCTTAATGGAATCGGCTCCAGCCTACTCACCTGTCCGGCCTTGTCCCAAAGCGGACGAATCCCCATCAAATACAGGAACTCCGCCACACTCTGCCCTTGGCTACGGCAATCCGCCTCCTCCCAGAGCACGATGGCCACTGCTTCAGGATAACGTCCCTCATCATGAATATAGCGGTAAATCAGCGCGTCGCCCAGCCGGCGACCAATTTCCCATCCCCAGGGTGATGGCAAAAACGCCGCCGTCTGGCCAGGTCCGACGTGTCTCTCCGTTGAGGAGACCGTAAGCCCCGGTACCAAAGTATCGGTGATATAGTGGAAGATACGGGTGAGCTCCGCCCGACCCGCCGGTGAGAATGCCTGCGCCCAGGGTCTCGATGCCAAGTCGTCCGCAATTTCCCCCGAAAAACCACTCCGCCGGAGGGTATCCACCGCCCAGAACATCCGCTCCTCCAGCTTCTCCAACGTGACACCCAGTGTTAGTCCTTTCCCGTTGGTACGGCTACTCTCCTCCAGAAGTTCCTCATACTCGTACCCGATTTCCCGCGCCAACAAGCGCAAGAAAGACGGTGCCTCCCCGGCGAAACGAACGCGGCTTACGATGTAAGCGGTCAGCGCCTCCCCGGCGAGTTGCCGGTCGGGAAGGCCCGCGCGAACAGGCAGGTTCTTCAGGTCAACGACGCGTTTATACAGCCGGCTCACGTACTCGTCAAAGTCTTCGCCCTCCGGCACATCCTCCGTCAAGTGACAGGCCGCCGCCCGCATCCGTATGCGTGTTTTCAGCCGGCCCAACCGCTCCGGAGCGTCTACCCGTGCCTCAAAGAAAGAGGCAAGTTCCCGATCCAGCTGTTCCCAGACGCCGTAAATCCCGGCTCGCCGCATAGGCCTTGGCGCCACCAAAGAACCCTTCATGATCGTTTCCTCCATTTTCCCGGCCCGGCCACAAAAAAGCCAGTCCGGCGCAAATGCTTCCTTACCAATTATATCCTTCGCCGCTTGATTATGCAAGCCGGTCAGCGGGCAATCGCCGTGAAAAAAGGCCCCGCTCAAACGAACGGGGCCTTCCTTCTCTTCCAGCCAGTATGCCTTATTTTGCCTGCAGCATATCCCAAGCCTCGTTCGCGCGAGCAACGAACATCTTACGGATCTCAGGATTCTCGCCCAATCCGTGCAGATACGCGCGTACCTTGATACCTTCCTTCTCGAGGATTGACTTATGCGAATCCGGTTCATCGCCTGCCATATCGTTATTCGCATGGTCTCCTGCCACCATCATGATCGGCACCAGGAGCACCTTCTTGAACCCCTTCCTCTTCAGACGATGAATCGC
>JAEEGN010000054.1 GCA_016280345.1 Selenomonadaceae bacterium
CAGGGAAAGGAGACGCCCCAAAAGCGCGGCGCGGAGCGTCATGCCGCAGGAAGAGGAAAGACGCAGGAATGCGACGGAGCGCACCGTGGTCAACGCCGCAGTGGTGAACCCAGCCACCATCATGACCTGTGTGACGGTGGCCAGTCCCTCCCGGTCGAGAATCGGGATGATGTCCTTGAAAACAGTTTCGGTGACGATCGGCGTGATCAGAGGAATCAGGCCTATGACAAAACTGACTGCGGCGATTGATTTCCAGTCCGACGTCCAGCTCTGCCGGTACAGGAACCTGAACAAATCCCCAAAGCTGAGCTTCCGGGCAGGAAGCCCGGGATAACAGAGGAACGCGTCCTTTTCGATTTGCGCGGCCACTTCTTCCGTAACCGTCATCCCCTCGGGATGTTCCCGTGTCACGACGCGGTAGCTTTCCGGTGTGTCCGGCAGCAGCGCGGCCAATTCCTTTTTGTCGCCTAACGAAAGATAGCCGAGCATGACGCCGCTGTCCCCGGTGTACCAGTCGTCATCCAGATGGATAAGGCGCATATACATGCCGCTCTTTTGGATGAGGCGGCGAAGCAGGCCGAAGGCGTCGAGCCTTTTCACCATTTCCGGCGCGATATGGATTTCCTCGACGGGCATTTTCATAGCCTGCGCCACGCACCGTACAAGGAAGGCTATTGCCTCGACCTTCGCGTTGTCTGTTCCGCCCCCGTCCTCGGGTGGGATTTCCTCGCCCAGGAGCCCTGAGATTGTTTCGTCCACGAGACGCCGCTGCCGTTTCGCGCGACCTTTCAGCCGTGCCCCGCGCTGCTTATCCTGGGACTTGAAACGCACGCCAAGCAGCATCGCGAAAATGCCCTCGTTTTCCGCAAATGCCGATGAGAGCGCCGCCATGTCCGTCGTTTTGCCGTCCAGAACCGAGCCGTCCGCCCAAGTCTTCAGCATGTCGTCGCCCCGGTCCGCCAAAAGCCGAAGCCAGGGAAGCTCCACGAGCCGTCCGAACCACTGCTTCATCATCGGCGCCAGCGAAGCGGGCTCCCCCTCGGCCAGCGGCAGCAAATCAAACTCCGCATCCTCGACGGCGTAAACCACTACGTCGACCATGCCGAATTCGTCCAGCGACGGAAAGGCCGCCTCCCCCGGTGAAAGCTCCGTCAGGAACATTTGCCGGAAGGAATCCTGCTGCTGCGTGACGGCATAAACCTCCGCTTTCCCTGACGTCAACACAATATAAAATTTTTCATCCGTCAGCGAATACCGCTCCCCGGCGGAAAGCTGCATGAGCTTCACCTCCTCCCGAAAAAATCAATCCAGCGTCGCTTCTCCCTGTGTTTCCCGTTCTTTTTCCTCGATCAGTCTGCGGTACGGGCCGTCGTGCATCATCATTTCCCGATGCGTTCCCCGCTCGGCAACCTTGCCCTTTTCCAGCACGATGATCTCGTCCGCGTCGCGGATCGTCGACAGGCGGTGGGCTACGATCAGGCAGGTGCAGCCGCGGCGGCGGATGTTCTCCAGTACCTTTTGTTCGGTCATCGGGTCGATGGCGCTGGTGGCTTCGTCGAGAACCAGGATGGACGGGTTGCCGGACAGGGCGCGGGCAATCTCCAACCGTTGCCGCTGCCCGCCGCTGAAATTCAGTCCGCCCTCGGACACCTCGGCCTCGTAGCCGCCCGCAAGCCGCAGAATATCATCGTGAATGCAGGCGTCCTGCGCCGCTTGCACGATATCTTCTTTGGGCACGGACTTGTCGAACAGCGAGATGTTTTCGCGCACTGTGCCGGAAAGCTGGAACACGTCCTGATCCACCGTGGCAATCGAGCTGACCAGCACGGCCCGGGGAATCTCCCGGCGTTTTACGCCGTCGAAGAGAACGTCCCCCGACCATTCCTCGTAAAGGCCTGACGCGAGCTTCGCCAATGTTGATTTGCCGCTGCCCGACGCGCCCACGACAGCGGCCCAGCGCCCCGGCGTCAGGGAAAGATTGAAACTTTCCAGAAGCGGCGGGTCCAGCGGGCTGTATCCGAAGTTTACGTCACGCATCGTGAGTTCGCCGGACAAGCGATCGCCCTTGAAGGTAATTGTCTGCGTCTCGTCGGGGTAATTGAGGCTGTCAATCGGATACCGTTTCACGTCGTCGAGACGCTGCATCTGCATTTCCGTCGTCCGTATGACATCGCTGAGGGCCAGGATCTTTTGCATCGGCTCTTGGAATTTGGTAATCAGGCTGTTCACCGCCGTATAGACGCCGGCGGTCATCAGGCCTTCCATGATGGAAAAGCCGCCCACGGTCATGACCAGCGCTCCTGAAATCCCCGCGAGGAGTGTTGGCAGAAGACGTACTTTCAGCGACCAGATCTGCATTTCCTGATTGGCGACGAGAGCCTTGGCGGCGTAGCCTGCCCATTTTCCGAACAGGTCGGCCTCGCTTCCGCAGGCCTTGACGCTGTCGATCATCATCAGGCCGTTCATCAGTACGCCGTATTCCTTGCCCTTTTCCTGCTGGATCCGCATGGTCAGGTCGGTCATGTTCCGGCGCATATAGAGGATCACTGCGAGATTGATGAAGCTGAAGGAAACGCCCACCAGTGTAAGCGGTACGCTGTACTGGACCAACAGCCCCAGGTAAAATAGCGCGATGAACATATCGAGGAGGGCGGTAGCCGCCTGCCCCGACAGGACCTCGGCGTTGGCTTCGTTGAACTGGATGCGGGAGGCCACGTCCGCTGCGTAACGCTGCTGGAAGAATGTCACCGGCAGCCGCAGGACATGCCAGAAAAACGAGGATGAATCCGCCAGCGTCAGCTTTTTCTGCCAATAGGTCAGCACCACCGCCCGCATAGCGTTCATGACGCCGGACAGGATTGCCGCCGCCGCCATGGCCAGGAGCAGTTTCGTGGTCCAGTCGGGATGTTTCATTGAAAATACGTCGTCGATGAAGATCTGGTTCATCACCGGTACGGCAAGACCGGGAATTACCATGCAAAGCCCGAGGATCAGCACGAAGAGCAGCGCCCATTTGTCCTCGGCGAGTTTTTCGGCGACGGCCTTGACGACGTTGTAAGGATGTCCTTCCTGCACAAAGTCTTTGTCGGGGCGGATGTTCAGATAGATGCCGGTGTAGGACGTCAGAAAATCCGTCCAGGGAACCTTCCGCCGCCCCAAAGCGGGATCGTTCAAATAGACGGTATCGCCCTCGACGCCCTCCATCACGACGAAATGATTGAACTCCCAA
>JAEEGN010000055.1 GCA_016280345.1 Selenomonadaceae bacterium
CAGGATGGTCGCCGGGTTCACCCTGAACAGGATCGGCACCAGCACCGTCGAGCCGAACATGGCGAAAAGGTGCTGCAGGCTCAGCGGAATGGTGGTCGAAAGCGGCGGTCTGGCGTCAACGGGGATTACGCGGTCATTCATGGGAAACCCTCCTGTGGTCATGGCAGATTGTATTCGCACGGTCCAGTATAGCACAAAAGCCCCCCGGGGAAAATGCCGCCGACAAAGAATTGCGGTGACGGGAAAGAAAGTGCTGGGATTCCGTCCGGTTTTCCAGTATAATAGCAGTATATCTTTTTTCGGGAGGTCTTACCTTGAAAGAAATCGCTTATATCGACGGCGCCTTCATCGACCTGAAGGAGTACGCCGTCCAGCTTGAGGACCGGGGCTACCAGTTTGGCGACGGTATCTATGAGACGCTGCGCGTCTATGACGGCAAATGCTTCGCCGTGAAACGCCACCTCGAGCGTTACCGCCGCTCCATGCGGGAGCTGGAGATTCCCATTACCGACACCGATCCGGAACTCTACAATCTCTTCAACGAGATGATCGAGAAAAGCGGCATCGAAAACGGGCTGCTCTACTTCCAGCTCACCCGGGGCACGGCGCCTCGGGCCCTGGCCTTCCCCGAACCCAGCCTGCCCCACCTCAACGCCATCCTAAAGGACACGCCGGTTCATGACGAGTGGCAGGAAAAAGGCATCCGGGCGGCCGTCGTCGAGGATATCCGCTGGCTGCGCTGCGACGTTCTTTCGCTGAATCTTTTGGGAAGCGTCCTGGCCGCCGACCAAGCCCGCAAAGCCGGCGCCAAGGCGGCGATTTTCTGCCGCAAGGACGGCGATGTCGTCACCGAAGGGCACAACGCCAATTTCTTTTTGGTAAAGGACGGCGTCCTCTGGACCCACCCGGCTGACAATCTGATCCTGAACGGCGTGACCCGCGCCCTGATCAGGGAAAAGCTGGCGCCGGCTCTCAACCTCACCGTGGTGGAAAAGAAATTCTCGCCGGATTTCGTCCTGAAAGCCGAGGAAGCCTTCCTCACCAGCACCGCGGACGAGATCGTGCCGGTCACCGGGCTGGACCGCCAGCCCATCGGCGACGGCCAGCCCGGCGAAACCACCCGCCGGCTCCTCGCCGCTTACCACGATCTGGTGAAGGCCGGCGTCGATATGGACGAGGAAGACTGAGAGGGGCCGCGACGGTTTTTTTCAAATTCTCCGTCGTTTCCTCATTGACAAGGCTATTTTTCCTTTCTATACTGTAACCATGAAGCGACAATGAGCCCAGCCGGTGGGGAAGCCGGCCGCGGCGAAGGAGCGGGAAAGAATCCTCCGTTTGCCGCGCCACATTTTGATTAGGAGCGTGTTTGAACATGGAAAAGAAACCGGTCAAGATTACGGAAACCATCCTGCGCGACGCCCATCAGTCCATCGCCGCGACGCGCATGCGCATCGGCCAGATGCTGCCGCAGCTCGAGGCGCTGGACAACATCGGCTACAACGCGCTGGAGGCCTGGGGCGGCGCGACGTTTGACACCTGCCTGCGCTTCCTCAACGAGGACCCGTGGGAGCGCCTTGACACGCTGAAGCAGCACCTGAAGAAGACGCCGATCCAGATGCTGCTGCGGGGCCAGAACCTTCTCGGCTACAACCATTACTCCGACGACGTGGTCCGCGCCTTCGTCCGCCAGGCGTCAAAGCACGGCGTGGCGGTGTTCCGCATCTTCGACGCGCTGAACGACATCCGCAACCTGACCACGGCCATCGACGAAGCTTTGAAATGCCCGGAGAAGCCCCACGTCCAGGGCTGCCTCGTCTACACGGTCAGCCCGTACCACACCAACGAGACCTTCGTGGATCTGGCGAAGAAGCTGGAGGAAATGGGCTGCCATTCCGTCTGCATCAAGGACATGTCGGGCCTGTTGAAGCCCTACGTGGCCGAAGACCTCGTCACGAAGCTCAAGGCGGCGGTGAAGGTCCCCATCGAGCTGCACACGCACTACACCAGCGGCTTCGGCTCCATGGCCTACCTCAAGGCCATCGAGGCCGGCGTCGATATCATCGACTGCGCGCTGGCGCCGTTCGCCAACGACACCTCCCAGCCCTGCACCGAGACGATGGTGGAGACGCTGGTGGGCACGCCCTATGACACGGGTCTCGACCGCCAGAAGCTCATCCCGATTTCCCAGCACTTCCTGAAGGTCAAGCAGGAGCTCATCCAGGAATTCAACCTCAAGGGCTACTTCGACGTCAACCCCAACGTCCTCGACTTCCAGATTCCGGGCGGCATGCTCTCGAA
>JAEEGN010000056.1 GCA_016280345.1 Selenomonadaceae bacterium
CCACGTTCGGGGTGCCCCCCTCGGAAAGGGAGGTGAGCGCGAATATCCTGGCCTTTTTGTAGGCGTCCATCAGGCGCGCTTTGTCCAGGAGGGCGCCGGTGAATTCAATGCGTCGGGAAAGAGCCGGGTAGCGGGCAAACGTCTGTAAAATTTTTTGACGGAAAGACGGTTCGATCGGGCCGATGAGCCTTAATTTCCAGGCGGGAATTTTCGGCGCGGCCTGGACGAATCCGTCCAGAAGCAATTCCGTGTTCTTTCCGTTCGCGCCGATCCGCCCGACCGTCAGAATCGTGTTTTCCTTGCGGTCGAAATCGACGGTCATATCCACGCCGGCAAAATTATAAAACCCATTGGGGATATAATGGACGACGCAGGGCCATTTCCGGTTCAGGTTCCGCTGCAGCGCCCGGCAACTGGTGGCAATGACGTTACAGGTTTTCAGGAACCAGCGAAACGCAGGCGTATCCCAGTCAATGGATTCCATCCAAAAGAGATTGGCGTCCAGGGCCAGATAAATCCGGCCGTCGGGGCGGAATCGGCGGTATTGCTGAACGATGGGAATATAAGCCTGATATGGCCCCAGCAGGAGGAAGACGTCCATTTGGCGATAGTGGTCCGCGATGTACCGGCACTGCAGGGAAATGAAATCGTCCCCGTCGTCCAGGAAGTCCAGCCGGACGCCGGGCACGAATCTCTGATTCGGGTACTCGCCAAACTTTTGGCCGAAAAGGACGGCGTCATACCCATATCGCTTGTGGAAAAGGAACGGTATCGTTCCGCAGTCTTTCGTGAGCTGCGCGTTGTACCAATGACCATACCCGGTGGTGGCGTAAACTCCAGGGCGCAAGGTAATCCTCCCTCCTTGATTTTTGACGCCGGCCCGGTAAAGCCCGTCCGGCACAAAGCCTGCCGGGGAAGCAGGGGGAAAGGCCTCGCCGGGGAAACCGCGGGCCGGACGTTTTGCGCCGGGCTGCCGCGGCTCCTTCAGCGATCCGGCAGGACGCCGTTCCCGAACCAGTCTTCCTTCGCCGGATGCGGTGCCGGCTGCCAGCGGAAGGCCCGGGGCTCTTCCGCGCAGTAACGGCATAACTGCACCGGCTGATCCAGCAGGACCAATTCGCGCGCGAAGTCCTCCGAACGGATATCGATGCCTTCCGCCGGCGGCAGTTCGACGCCGAACCGTTCCCGATATTTATAAGACAGTGCGTCAACCGGACATTTGTAGAGACGGCCGTTCCGCACGTAACGGCAGAAGGCGTTCAGGCAGCGCTGCTGCGATATTTCCGGATCGCTTTGGCCGGTAGTCCCCAAAAAGGCCATGAAGGCGGGCCGTTCCGCGCGGATATCGTAATAAATGCCCTGCCCCTTCAGTTTGTTTTCGATTTCATCGACGATTTTTGCCGTTGGCGCGTACAAGGAAATCTGGACCGCGGTTTCGGTTTCCCGGAGGGCCCGGATCACTTCCTCCGTCTGCCGCGGAATCAGGAGGCCGTTCGTGACCAGGACGAGCTCAACCGCCGGGAAAATCTCCCGCGCCGCCCGCAGGTAGTCGGGCAAGCGGGGATTGAGGAACGGCTCGCCGCCCAAAAGGAATAAGGTGGACAAGCATATCTTGCGGGACAAGACCGTCAGATCGCTTTGGAACTGCGGGAAATCGTAGACGGAACCCTGGGGGAAGAGGCTGGAAAAATGCGTGCAGGCCATGCAGTTCAGATTGCAGGAATCCATGATGTGGATTTCCAGCTGGCTGAGATACGGCCGCCCCTCATTCCAGACGATGCCGTCTTCGGAGAGGTCGACGGCGCGGTGCAGACGGGGCAGGCCGATGCGGGGGACGCCGTAATAGCGGAGCCGATTGACGGTCCGCAGGCGCTGCGTGCCGTTGCCCATCAAAACAAACACGCTGTCAATTTCTTTCAGGTACCGTTTCCGGAAGGTTCCGAAGCGGACGACGGGGACGCCGGCGACAGTTGCTGTTTCGTCGGCCTCGTCGTCGATGACGCACACGACCGCATGGGTTGGGAGGAAGCGCTCCACGAGTCCCGCTGTCAGTTCCCTGTCGCACCAGATGGCAAGTCCTGGTTTTTCCCGGCCGGCTTCCTTCGCCTTCATTTTCCGCACCAGCGTCGCCGATTCGTTCACGTGGTCCATGTAGTACCGCTCGTCTTCCGGCAGATTGTTGTAGTCGTAGTACCAGGGCAGGTGCCTGGCCATGAGGCGGCCGGTGGTACGGGCCGCTACGTAAAGGTGGTAGTGGCGGACGGTGCGGTAGAGGGCAAAGGTCGTATCGAGGGCGCCGAAACAGACGCCGGGTTCCATTTCGTGCTGATAGAAGCGGGCTTCGGCTTTTCGCGTCGCGGCGGCGCCGGGGTAGGTGATGTCGTCGGTTTTCAGCCCCAGGCCGGCTTTTTTCAGGAAGGGATACTTTCGCAGGATGGCCAGCAGATGGCCCAGCACGTCCGGCGGGCAGTCATCCGCCGGCAGGATATCCGGATCGGTATAGACGTAAGGCGTCTCGACCTTCATGATTTCCAGCACGCCGCTTCGCCAGAGGGCCCGGTGTCCGAGATTTTTCCGGAGCCGGAGGACCTGGACCGCGCCCTGTTCCTCGTCCAGCTGCCGGTAATATTCGAGCAGCGGGGGATAGGTCGAGTCGTTGTCCAAAATGTAGATTTTGCGGCAGCCGGCCGTTGTCAGCCAGCCGACGAGCCGCTGCAGGGAGCCCAGGCGGTTATAGGAATTGATGAAGACGGGAATGTCACGGATATCGAGCCCGGACGGAATGGCCAGCGTATAGAGGAGGGGGCTTTCCTGCAGGCGTCCGTCCCCGAACACCGCCCGGCGGACAACCTCGTTGGCCGCGATCTCCCGGGCCGTATCGTCGTCCCCCAGCTTGCGCACGGCCAGGGCGCAGTTTATCAGGGCCTCCTTGAAGTCCTGGTGGCGGTCCAGCGCCTCGGAATAAGCGGCAATCGCGTCCCCGAAGCGCTGCTGGCGGTAAAGGGCGTTGCCCAGATGGAACCAGGCGATCTCATCCTCCGGCTCGTGTCGCAGGGAACCGCGGATGGCCGCGGCGGCGCCTTCGTACGCACCGGTGCCGTAAAGCGCCAGACCCTTGTAGAAAAGGAGGTGCGGATAGGCCCGGAAGATTTCATCGCCATAGCTTTCAAGAATGCGGAGGCTGCGGAGAGCTTCCGCGTTATTTCCCGCCCGGAGGTCGAGCAGGGCGGCCAGGAAATACCGGTTCAGGGCATCGGCCGAGACCTGGAACTTCTCGGGCGGGACGCCCCGGGCCGACAGGATGGCCGCGCACTTCTCCGTCAGGAAGTCGGCTGTTTCGCGGAAGTCGTCCTCGGAAAGTTCCGCGTTCTCCCGGCGGAAGAAGGGCACTTCCTTCAGTTCGGCCATGGTCTCTATGATTTCCTCATCGGTACAGCCGGGATTTCGCAGGGCGGCAAAAGCAAAGGGCTTTTCCGACAATTCGTTCAGGCGGTCCGCAACGCAGGCCAGCAGCGTCCCGGCAAGGGCGCTTTTGTCCGGCTTCAGCAGCTGGCGGATCGCGGCTGGCAGCTTCTCAGATGACATCGTATTCCCATCCTCCATTGATCGAAACGGGTTCTGGCAGCGGGCCGGTTTACCTTGCGTTGGCGACCTGGCCCGGTAAGCCCATTTTACACGAAGTCCGCCCGGGACGCAAGCGGGAAAGCCCCCGTTCCCGGCGGGGAAACGCGCCGGGTTTCCTTCGGGCAGAAGCAGGATTCCCGGGATTGACGTAGAATCTTACATATATAAAAGGAAAAAAGCGGAAACGGATGACGCGATGACGGGAACCGAACCGGACCCGGCAGGAGGGATTGTATGGACGGCGGGAAAAGAGCGGATGGGACGGCGTTCCGGGCGTTTTGTGCCGGGACGCCGCCCTGTCGGGTGACGGGGCGGATTCTGCGCTGCGGGGCG
>JAEEGN010000057.1 GCA_016280345.1 Selenomonadaceae bacterium
GAGGGCGTCGCGGACACTAAAACCCAGCGGCGTCTTGGCTTCCAGTGCCAGGGCGAAGGGGCGGGCAGACACCGCCGGTGTCGTCCCGCGGTTTCTCGCAAATCATGACGATGTCGCCTCGGCGCCGGCGGGACCTTTGCTGCCGCTTCAGCCGACGGATGAGGACATGGTGCAGTTTTATCCGCAGCGCCATGGGATTGACGGTTTTTTCATCGCTCGGCTGCGGAGAAAGGAAGGAGACCGTTGACGGAATTGTTTGGCCTCAATGTGACGGAAATCGGGGAAGTGTTGCGACCGTTTCAAGTGCCAGATTATCGGGCGCGGCAGATTGCGGAATGGATATATCGCAAGGGGGCCACTGATTTTTCGGAAATGATGAACCTTCCCAAAGCGATGCGACACAAACTCAGCATGGCTTTCACCATCAGCCGGCCGCGTCTGGCTAGCCAGTGGGTGTCTTCGGATGGAAGGACGACGAAGTACCTGTTGGCCTTCGCTGATGGTGAAGCGGTCGAGGCGGTTCGGATGCGCCAGTCTTACGGTAACAGCATTTGCGTTTCGACGCAGGCCGGTTGCGCGATGGGTTGTACGTTCTGTGCTTCGACGTTGCATGGTGTTCGCCGGAACCTGACGGTCGGGGAAATGACGGGCGAAGTACTGTTCATCGAAGAACAGCTCCGGGCGTCGGGGGAAAAGATAGATACCATGGTACTCATGGGGTCCGGGGAACCGCTCATGAATTACGACCAGGTGCTGGCGTTTCTGAGACTCTTGCATGAACCCTACTGCTTGGATTTCGGCTACCGCAACATTACCCTGTCAACCTCCGGCATCGTGTCGGGCATCGAACGTCTGCGGGAGGAAAAGATTCCTCTCACGCTTTCGATTTCCCTTCATGCCCCCAACGACGAGATAAGGAGTCGGCTAATGCCGGTGAATCGCCGTTATCCCATCCGGGAAGTGGTGGCTGCGGGCCGGGACTATGCCAACGTAACGAAACGCCGGGTAACATACGAATACATTCTGATCGACGGTGTCAACGATAGCGAGGAGCAAGCCCGGGAATTGGCGGCTCTTTTGCGGGGTCAGATGGCCAGCGTCAATCTCATTCCCATCAATCCAGTGGCGGAACGCCATTTGTTTCGGCCGGCGACGGAAGTAATCCAGCGGTTCGAGGCGGTACTGAAGCGGCATCACCTCGCTGTCACCATCCGTCGGGAGATGGGCAGCGACATACAGGCTGCCTGTGGGCAACTTCGCAATCAATACAAGGATCAGCACCGGAATTTTGACGAAACGCCTTGAGCGCCGTATAATATAGAGAATCTAGGAATTGCTATGGCGGGCGGAAAGGACGAGATAAATGGGATTCGCACGTTGGGACGCGCTTTTGAAGAAGCGTTTTGCGGGGCTCTTTCACGGCAGGCTCAACGGTGTCTTGGAGCCTGCCGGCGTAGAGCAGGCCCTGGAACAGGAACTGCTCCGTCGCCGCCGGAAAGGACGGCGCGGCGCTTATGTCCCCAACGCCTTTGAACTACGCATGGGAACAGAGGACCATCAGCGGTTGTCGTCCCGCCGTTTCCAGGAAGATCTCCATATCTTCCTGGAAAAGATGCTGATCCTTTCCGATTGTTTCATGGACGGGAAACTATCGATTCGTCTGATTGAAGCACCGGAAACGGCGCCGGGGCGCTGTGACGTTTCCTCCCGCTTCGTGGATGACAAAGATGAAACGCCTGTGGACGAGACCTCCAGCGGGACGCTGGTACTGGAGCGATCATCGTTCGCGGTGCCGCTCAATCTCCCGCCCAACCGGATCCTGGCATCGCTGACCATTACGGAAGGGCCAGATCAGGAGACGGTGCTGGAGTTCGGCGAGAAGAAGATTTATATCGGCCGGCGTCGGGAAAATGAACTGGTTCTGACGGACGCCAACGCTTCCCGGCTTCATGCTTACATTGATTATGAGCGTCACCGGCATGTGCTATACGATGCCGGCAGCTTGAATGGTACATTTTTGAACGGAGTACGCGTGGAAGAAGCGGTGCTGCAGGATGGCGATGAGATCCGCACCGGAAGTACCCTGCTTCGATACGAGGTGCTGTGATGACAGGTAAGGCCGGCCGGGGTACGGGAGGTGAAGGCCTTTGACGAGAGTATATACCGCAACGGACATCGGCCATCGTCGCCGGAAAAACGAGGATATCCTGGCTTGCATCGAACCGGAGACGTATCTGGTAGCCGATGGGATGGGCGGCCACGCGGCGGGCGAGGTTGCGAGCCGGATGATGGCCGAGACAGCGTCCGCGGTGATTGGGGCGCAGGAGGACGTCAGCGAAAGGATACTCGAGAAGGCCATCCTGAAGGCGAATGACGACATCCGCCGCTTGGCGGATGAAAAACCGGAATACGAGGGGATGGGTACTACCGCGACGTTGTTTCACCGGGAAGGTACGGTCGGCTTTTGGGCTCACGTGGGCGACAGTCGCCTGTATCTCTGGCGGGAAGGGACAATGCGTCAGATTACGCACGACCATTCGCTGGTATCGGAGCTTGTCTCCAAAGGGACAATCACGCCGGAGGAGGCGCGTCAGCATCCTCAGAGGAATGTGATAACCCGGGCTGTGGGCGTGGAACGGGAACTGCTCGTCGATACTGGCTCTTTCTCGATTCAGGCGGGCGATATCCTGCTCCTGTGCACCGACGGGCTCACAACCGTTGTTTCGGACGAGATAATCGGTGAAATCCTGTCGGGGAATCCTCTGGAGGATAAGGCCAAAACGCTGGTCAGCCGGGCTCTCGACGCCGGAAGCCGTGATAATATCACCGCCGTCGTCATACTGTACGACACTTGATACTACATTCAGATCTGTTCGCGGGGGGTTGGCAGCCGCGCCGGCTTTTGCCTGCATTATACGCTTATTCAATCGAGGAGGAACCATCATGGAACGCGGCCTGTTGGGAAATCGCTATGAGATCCTGGAGCCGGTAGGCAGCGGCGGAATGGCGGATGTCTATAAAGCACACGATCCCAAACTGGATCGAATCGTTGCCATCAAGATTCTGCATCACAAGCTGGCTACGGATGCGGAATTCCTGAAGAAATTCCAGCAGGAGGCCCGGGGCGCGGGTCGCCTTACCCATCCGTCCATTGTCGGTATTTATGACGTGGGCAACGACGGCGGCCGGCATTATATCATCATGGAATACGTCGCTGGTGAAACACTGAAGGACCTCATTCGCCGGGAGGGAAAGCTTCCCGTCATGGAGGCGCTCCGTATCGCTCGGGAAATTGCCGGGGCTCTGGCACACGCTCATGCCAATAATCTTGTTCACTGCGATATAAAGCCGCATAATATATTAGTGACGTCCGAGGGTTGGGTGAAAGTTGCGGATTTCGGCATCGCCCGGGCCATCAGCTCCTCCACCATGACATACAACGGCAATGTGGTGGGATCCGTGCACTATTTTTCCCCGGAGCAGGCTAAGGGTACGAAGATCACGCCGAAGTCCGACGTGTATTCCCTGGGCGTCGTCCTCTATGAAATGTTGACCGGACGGATTCCCTTCAACGGCGAGACGACTGTCAGCGTAGCGCTTAAGCATTTGCAGGAGGAGCCGGTTGCACCCCGGCAAATCGACGATACCATTCCGCCTATCGTCGAAGCCATAGTCCTCAAAGCCATGTCGAAAAATCCTGAGGACCGGCCGGACAGTGTCAGCCTGATGGAGGATATCGCTCAGGCCGAGCGCTTCCTGGGCGGGGGAACCGCGTCCCTGGAGGCGATACCCGACCCGGCGGCGACACAGGTTATGGCGCCGGTCGTTGTTCCGAATGAGCCGGAAACGAAAGCGCCCCCCGGGAAATCTTCTTCCTCGGTGAAATGAAAGGTGTTATTCGTTGGGGGTCTTCTCGTCCTGTTCCTGGGCTTCGCGTTGGGAGCGTTCCTGTCTTTCGGGAAGTTCTGGAGCACATCGGAAATCGATGTGCCTGACGTGACCGGGCGTCAGATGGCGTTGGCCAAGCAACTCCTGGAAACGCAGAATCTTCGTGTCAAGGTCATAGAGACCTTTGACAGCAAGGTTGCTGCCGGACAGGTGGCGTCGCAGTCTCCCGCTGCGGGGTCGCGGGTTAAGGAGCAGCGGGTTGTCACAATCTATGTCAGTCGTGGCGGTGAGGAACTAACGCTACCGGATCTCAAAGGGCTGTCGCGGCGCGCGGCAGAGGAAAAGTTGCAAAAACTGGGGCTTTCAGTGGGCAGCGTTTACGAAAAGGAATCCGACTCGGATTTTGGGACAATCCTGGGACAGGAGCCGGCACCCGGCGTGAAAATTGCCAAGGGAAAGAGCGTTGATCTTACGATCAGCAGAGGAAAGCAAGTTCGTATGGTCAGAGTCCCGGATCTCACCGGCGGGACAGTTGAGACAGCGCGGACGAGCCTGTCATCCCTGAAACTCAAGGTCGGCGCCGTAACGAAAGAGACCAGCAAACAAGCGAAAGGAACGATTATCAGCCAGGTCCCGGCGGGTGGGAGCACAGCGGAGGAAGGCTCGGAAATCGATTTCGTCGTGGCGGAGCCGGCGCACACTACAGACTCCGGTGGAAAGCCCGGCGGACAGGATAGCCGCCCTGGTACCAGTCCTGCTCCCGGCCCCAGTCCGGGCGGCAAGACGCCGAACCGGGGCAACGAGACCGGAAAGGGCGGCCAATGATGAAGGGGCGTTTCAGTGCGATGAAATCAACGGAAAGTGGGATGTATGATGATTAAGATTGCGCCGTCAATCCTGTCGGCGGATTATTCCCGGTTGCGGGAGGAGATTGCCCGTGTCGAGGAGGCGGGGGCTGACTATATCCATATCGATGTGATGGACGGGCGGTTTGTCCCCAACATTACTTTGGGTTCGCCGGTGGTCAAATGCTTGCGCCCTCACAGCAAAGCGGTATTCGATGTCCATCTGATGGTCGAGCACCCGGAAGATCAGATCGTTCCCTTTGTCGAGGCGGGCGCCGATATCATCACCTTCCATCTGGAAGCGTCGCTCCATTCCCACCGCCTCTTGCAGGAAATCAAGACACAGGGTTGCCGGGCAGGCGTTTCTCTAAATCCAGGAACGCCGGTGATGATGGTCGAGCCGCTTCTGGCCGATTTGGACATGGTGCTTGTCATGACCGTGAACCCCGGCTTTGGGGGGCAGAAATTTATTCCCTCGTCGCTGGAGAAGATTCGCCAGCTGCGTCGGATGATAACTGTCGCGGGCTGCGATATTGATATTGAAGTGGACGGTGGCATCAACCCGGAAACGGCCCGGTCGGTTATTGACGCAGGCGCTAATGTGCTCGTTGCCGGGTCGGCAGTATACGGTGCCAGTGATATCGCTGCCGCCATCCGGGCCATTCGGGGATAGGGGAGGAGAACGGCATGGAAAAAGCGGTCATCCTGCTATCCGGCGGGCTCGATTCGACGGTCTGCATGGCAGTTGCCAAAAGCCGGGGTTTCGAACTCTGGCCCGTCAGCTTCAATTATCATCAGCGGCATCGTATCGAACTGGAAAGTGCCCGGCGTGTCGCGGTTTTCTTTGGCGTTCCGAAGCATCTCGTCATCGAGACGAACATGGACGATATCGGCGGCTCTGCCCTGACCGATTTGGCCATCTCTCTTCCTGAGGGAGATCCGGACCGCATCGAGGACGATGTTCCTGCCTCCTATGTCCCGGCCCGAAACTTGATTTTTCTGAGTTACGCGTTGGGTTATGCGGAAGTGGTTGGAGCGGCTCATATCTTTATTGGTGTAAATGCCGTAGATTACTCCGGTTATCCGGATTGCCGGCCGGAGTTCATCCGGCGTTTCCAGGCAATGGCGGACTACGCGACGAAGACGTCGGTGGTTGACCACCGCGACATTCGGATTGAGACGCCGCTCATGAATCTTTCCAAGAAGGATATCGTCCTTCTTGGAACAAAGCTCGGCGCACCATTGCATCTCACTCGTAGCTGTTACAGTGATGGCGAGATGGCTTGCGGCGTTTGCGACAGTTGTCTTTTACGACTGCGCGGATTCGCTGAGGCGGGGATTGAGGACCCTGTTGTCTATGAACGCCGGGCGTGACTACATTCGGGACGTGCAGAGCCAATCGGACGACCGCGGCATCTCCATCCAGAACGTCGGCATCAATGACGCTCACTTGCCATTTCTGATCAAGACATTGGCCGGTGATTTCCAGCAGGTTCTTGCGCGAATCCGTTTTACGGTTTCTTTACCGGAAAAATACAAAGGAACGCATATGAGCCGCTTTCTGGAAATACTGAACCGATGGAGCCAGAAACCGGTGGCGGAGCCGGAGATGGAGACAATTCTGGACGAGGCGCTCGATACGCTGTCCGCGGCTTCAGCGGAATTGGCCATCCGGTTCAAGTACTTCATTA
>JAEEGN010000058.1 GCA_016280345.1 Selenomonadaceae bacterium
ATACATGGAGACGGTGGAAGGCGGCAGCAAGAGATGAAATTTCCGATAAAAAAACCGCTGCTTTTGGCGGCGGCGTTTTTTGCCCTTTCCTTCGGGCAGGGCGACGCGGCGGCTCCGATTTCCCTCGCCGAGAGCGAGAGCATGGCCCTCGCCAGCCATGAGGACATCGCGGCGGCGGAGGCTGCGCGGGACTCGTCGAGATGGGACCTTTCCGCCGCCCGCCGCGCCACCGGGGCCAACTTCCGATGGTAATCCGTGGCCACCCGTATCGGCGGTCTGGACTATGAATCCAATCGCAGGCGGTATGACCACAGGAATGAACCTCCCCCGTGGGAGGGCGGCGATTTTATGCAATGGTATTATAATCTGATCTACGGTCCGCAGACCGATCCTTACAACTATTCGTTCACCAATGCCCTTATGCTGTACTATCCGGTTTATACCGGCGGGCGACAGGAGAATACCATCGAGGCGCAGCATCAGGCGCTTGCCGCCGCCGACCTGACGGAAGAGAACGCGCGGCAGTCTGTGCAATTCAAGGCGCGTCAGGCGTACTATGACCTCTTGCAGCGGGAAAACCTGCGGAACATCGCGCAGTCCGCCGTGGATATGGCAAACGGGCAGTGCGACCTGATCCGGGTGCATTTCGAGGAAGGCGCCGCGGCCTATGGCGACCTGCTGCAAATGCAGGTCCAGCTCGCCGACTACCGGCAGAGCCTCGTCAGCGCCGAGGGCAGCCTTGAAGCGGCGCGCTACACCCTCGCCCGGGTTGTCGGCTTGCCTCAGGACACGCCGTTGGAGCCGACGGACGTCTTCACCTATACGCCGTACCCGAAGACGCTCCCCGAGTGCGAGACATACGCCCTTGCCCATCGGCCCGACGGAAAAGCGGCGGATTGCCGCGTGAAGCAGTACGAAGCGGTCAAGAACGCCCAGAAAGCCGATTGGCAGCCGACGATACAAGCCGTTGCCAACAAAAACGTCGTCTCCGATTATTCTTTTTACGAGGACAGACAGGATAGATGGGGCGTAGGCCTCCAGCTCTCATGGAACGTATTCGACAACGGCGTCACGGTGGCGAAGGTCAACGCCGCGAAGGAACAGGAAAACGAGGCCCGCGCCGAAGCGGACAATCTCTGGAACGACATCCTGCTGGAGACGCGCACAGCATACGCCCAGATGAAGGCGGCGGAGAAGAATATCCGCGACACCGCGCGCGCCGTCCAGCAAGCCGAGGAAAGCCTGAAAATGGCCACAGCCCGCTATGATGAGGGAATGGACATCCTGTTGAGCGTCACCAAAGCGCAGGAAAAGCTCAACGAGGCAAGGTCGAACCACCTGACCGCCCTTTACGAGTACAACCTCGGCAAAGCGACGCTGGAAAAGGCCATCGGCGTCCCCGTGGCTCTCGACGTGCCGCGCTATATGGAAGCCGTCGAGGAAGGGAAAAGCGCCAACGAGGCCCTGAAGGAAGCGGCGATCTCCATGCCCGTCGAGGATGCGCAGGGAAATGGGTAAAAAATGGAGCCGTCGCTCATAATAAGCGGCGGCTCCGTTTTTTGTCCTGAACCGAAAAAATGTTTCACGTGAAACAAACGAACATAACATGAAAAATGGATGAAAAAAGGTGGGAAAACCCTTGTAATTCTTGGAGTTTTGACATTTCTGAAGGAAAACCGTTGAAAGAATTGCAAGATCTGTCGATTTATTCGCCCCGAAATTATATAATATATTGCGGACAAATCGGCAGGAAAGGCTGCGAAGCCCATGGATAAAAAAATAAAAATTTTTTTTCAAAATGTGTCGATTTTTCCATTTCTGAATCGTATTATTAAACAGAGGATGAAAAAATAAGGGGGAAATCATCATGGCAGAGTCGAAGACGGAAAAGATGAGGAAATTGTTCGCGGACAAGCAGGTGAGCGCGGAGGAGCTTGAGAACGTCGCCGGGGGGACGAAGGACCAGATAGCCGACGACAGCTGCTTCCTGAACATACTGCTCCTGGGGCATCCGGCGCAATGCGACCGGTACGGTTCGGCCAAACTTAAATATGACATTGCCAACAACCCGTCCCGGTATAAGGAAATCAGAAACGCCTGGGCAGCCTGCGGCGTAGAGGTTACGATGCACGCCGACAGGGGCAACGAATATCGCGCCGACGGCAAATATCTCTCGCAGTCACAGGCCATGGACTACGCGATGAAGCGCATGGGCAAGATGATGAAGAAATCGGATTGGTACTGGGAATGAGTGAAGAGTGAAAAGTGAAGAGTGAAGAGTGAAGAGCTAGGAGAACTTATCATGGCGAAGGAAATGAGCAAGACCGAGAAAATGCGGAAGCTGTTCGCGAGCAAGACGCTGGACGTGGAGGAAATGGATGCCGTCGCCGGCGGAACTGAGTACCAAACCGCGGATGACAGCCGCTTCCTGAACGTGCTGCTGCGGGGGCATCCCAAGCAATGCGACCGGTACGGTGGGGTCAGGCTTTCGACCAGCTACGACTACGGAAAAATGAAAGAATCCATAAAAGCCGCATGGAATGTCTGCGGCGTAAAATGTAACCTTAATCGTGGGGCGGTTCGGAACTATTATTACGTCGACGGCAAAGAAGTCACGCAAGAACAGGCCATGCAGCACGCGATGAATGTCATGGGCAAGCAGCTCAAGCATTCGGATTGGTATTGGGATTGAGTAAGGGAATGGAGGTTTTTATCATGGCAAAGGAAATGAGCAAGACCGAGAAGATGAGGAAGCTTTTCGCGGACAAGGCGCTGGACACGGAGCAGATGGACGACGTCGCGGGCGGAACCTATCACGAAACCGCGGACGACAGCCGCTTCCTGAACGTACTGCTGCAGGGGCATCCGGCGCAGCCGGACCGTTACGGCGAGAGAAAATTAGACTTGGACTATGCCAATAACGCTTCCAGGTATGCGGAAATAAGAGCCGCCTGGAACGCCTGCGGCGTACATCTTCAGTACATTGGCACTGTTGAAAAAGATAACGTCTATTACATCGGCAACAAGGAAGTCACACAAGAACAGGCCCGCCAACACGCGATGAATGTCATGGGCCGGCAACTGAAGAAATCGGATTGGTAGTGGGGCTAAGGAAAGTTATAATCAAACAAAATAGAATGGAGGTTTTCTCATGGCAAAGGAAATGAGCAAGACGGAAAAAATGAGGAAGCTGTTCGCGAACAAGGCGCTGAGCGCGGAAGACATGGATGACGTCGCCGGCGGAACCACCCAGGAATTAGCGGATGACAGTCGCTTCCTGAACGTGCTGCTGCGGGGACATCCGGCCCAGCCGGATCGTTA
>JAEEGN010000003.1 GCA_016280345.1 Selenomonadaceae bacterium
CAACTATTCCCTTTTGGCCTCGAACGATGATGAAAAGGTTCTTGGCCCCTGCAACAAGATCGACAGGCGGACCATTGCCGGAAAGCGCAGGCTCATGGCCCGCCAAAAGGCTACTTCTGTTATGGTAGATCTCTTGGAGACTGACTTGGCAGCTGGACACAAGGCAAAGTAATTGTACCATAGCGAGATAAATTAGGGAACTACAACGCGGTTACGCGCTTCCGGTTCTATTACCGGCCCGGCTTACAACTTCAGCGCAAAAATTTTCTTGCCAAAAGCGGGAGATTATGGTATCGTAGCATCATATAGGCACAGGAAAAATGCGTGGACGAGGGATAGTAGCGCCCGGGGACCCTGGCAGAGAGCCGCTGGCTGGTGCGAAGCGGCGGGGAACCGGTCGTGAACTCGCCTCTGAGCAGCTTGGCTGAAAGTTTTCCGAGTAGGCAAAGCCGGGCCCCGCCCGTTACGCGGGAGGATATGTTATCCGCCAAGTGCGCGCTAGGGCGCGAATCAGAGTGGTACCACGCGGGCAAAGCCCTCGTCTCTACAGGGGACGGGGGCTGTTTTTATACCGGCGCTGCCGGCCGGCGGAAGAGACGCCGCCATCGTACGGCATTATCTATTTTCGGGAGGAGAACATCATGCAGAACTACACCAAGTACAAGAAGGGCTATTACCTGCCGCCGGTCTGCGATCTCAGCTGGGCGAAGAAGGAATATCCGGACAAGGCGCCGGTCTGGTGCAGCGTCGATCTCCGGGACGGCAATCAGTCGCTGATCATCCCCATGAGCCTCGATGAGAAGATCGAGTTCTACAAGATGCTGGTGAAGATCGGGTTCAAGGAGATCGAGGTGGGGTTCCCGGCGGCCTCCGATACCGAGTACGAGTTCCTGCGCCGGCTGGTGGAGGACAATCTGCTGCCGGACGACGTGACGGTGCAGGTGCTGACGCAGGCCCGGGAGCATATCATCAAGAAGACCTTCGAGGCCTTGAAGGGCGTGAAGAACGCCATCGTCCACGTCTATAACTCCACTTCGGTGGCGCAGCGGGAGCAGGTGTTCCGCATGTCGAAGGAGGAGATCAAGGAAATCGCCGTGGACGGGGCGAAGCTCCTGAAGGAGCTGACGGAAAAGGCGGGGGCGGACTACCGTTTCGAGTATTCTCCCGAGAGCTTCACCGGCACCGAGCCGGAGTACGCGCTGGAGGTCTGCAACGCCGTTCTCGACGTCTGGCAGCCGAAGCCGGACAGGAAGGCCATCATCAATATCCCGGTGACGGTGGAGATGTCGATGCCTCATATCTACGCCATGCAGGTGGCCTATATCTCCCAGAACCTCAAATACCGCGACAACGTGGTGCTGTCGCTGCACCCGCACAACGACCGGGGCTGCGGCGTGGCCGATTCGGAGATGGGCCTGCTGGCCGGGGCGGACCGCATCGAGGGGACGCTGTTCGGCAACGGCGAGCGCACCGGCAACGCCGATATCGTGACCATCGCCATGAATATGTTCGCGCTGGGCGTCGATCCCGGGCTGGACTTCTCCCGGATGCCGGAGCTTACCGAGATGTACGAGCGGGTGACGCGGATGCGCGTTCACGACCGTCAGCCCTACGCCGGGGCGCTGGTCTTCGCGGCTTTCTCCGGCTCCCATCAGGACGCCATCGCCAAGGGCATGAAGTGGCGCGAGGAGAAGGACCCCAGCCGCTGGACGGTGCCGTATCTGCCCATCGACCCGCAGGACGTGGGCCGCGAGTACGACGCCGACGTCATCCGCATCAACAGCCAGTCCGGCAAGGGCGGCGTGGGCTTCATCATGGAGCATCAGTACGGCGTCGCCATGCCGAAGAAGATGAGCGAGGATTTCGGGTATTTCGTCAAGGGCGTTTCCGACCATCAGCACAAGGAGCTGTTGCCCGACGAGATCTATCAGCTTTTCCAGAAGGAGTACGTCAACGTCGAGGCTCCGTACAAGCTGATCGATTTCTCGCTCCGCAAGGAACCCAACGGCGTCCGCGCCGGCGAAGTCATCATGCAGGTGGAGGGCCGGGAGGTCACTTACAAGGCGAAGGGCAACGGCCGCCTCGACGCCGTTTCCAACGCCCTGCAGGAGAATCTCGGCGTCCGTTACAAGGACCTGACCTACAGCGAGCACGCGCTGGAGATCGGCCAGGCGTCGCGGGCCATGGCCTATATCGGCATCACCGGCGAGGACGGCCGCATCGTCTGGGGCGCCGGCATGGACACCGATATCATCACCGCCTCGCTGATGGCCCTGGTCAGCGCCATCAACCGCTGGAAGAACGGCAAATAACCGAAGAATCGAAGCGCCGAAGCGACAGCGTTGGCGAGAAGGGCCGCCGCCCGAAAACGCGGCGGTCTTTTTTTGTCAAAATATCCCTCGTCAGGCAGGAAGTCATAGGAAGCCGTAGAAAATAACAGAGAGAGAAAGCGCTGCGATCATGGAGGACAGAGCCGCGCTATGGCATAGGATTGAAGGGGGAGGCAACCATGAGCATCGAGACCATTCGCGTACGCGCCGAGGCGGGGCGCTGTCTGCTCTGCTGCGAGCCGTCCTGTACCGGGGCCTGCCCGCGCGGTGTTGACGTGGGCCGTGTCCTGCGGGCGCTGAATTTCGAGAACGACGGCGGGGCGAAGCGGCGTCTGCCGGCGGAGAATCCCTGCGTTGGCTGCGAAGCCCCCTGCGAGGCGGCCTGCCGCCGCGGCCGGCTGGACGCGCCGGTGCGGATCCGGGCCGTGCTGACAGACGCGTACCGGCTGGAGGCGGCGCCGGCGGCGAAGGCCGATCTGTCCGTCGACTTCTGCGGCGTCCGTTGCGAGAACCCGTTTTTCCTCTCTTCCTCCGTGGTGGGCAGCAATTACGAGATGGTGGCGAAGGCCTTCTCCCTCGGCTGGGCCGGCGTCAGCTTCAAGACCATCACCAATCTGGAAATCCACGAAACCTCGCCCCGCTTCGCGGCGTTGACGAAGGAGGGGCGGCCCTTCATCGGGTTCAAGAACATCGAGCAGCTTTCCGACCATGCCTATGAGGAAAATCTCGACTTCATCCGACGGCTGAAGCGGGATTTCCCGTCGAAGGTCATCATCGCCTCCATCATGGGCCGGACGGTGGAAGACTGGACGCGGCTGGCCGGCGATATGGAGGCGGCGGGGGCGGACATCCTCGAGGGCAATTTCTCCTGCCCGCAGATGGGCGGCGAGGGACTCGGCGCGGAAATCGGCGAGAACCCGGGGCTTGTCGCCATGTACACCCGGGCGATGTGCCGGGGGACGCGGCTGCCGGTGCTGGCGAAGATGACGCCGAACATCAACCGCATGGAGATGCCCGCCCGGGCGGCGGTGGAGGCCGGGGCGGACGGAATCTCCGCCATCAATACGATCCGCAGCCTGATGAACGTCGATCTTGATTCCTTCTGCTCGGAGCCGAAGGTGAACGGGAAGAGCATCATCGGCGGTTACTCCGGCAAGGCGGTGAAGCCCATCGCGCTGCGCTTCATCTGTGAGATGCGCCGGGATGAGGCGCTGCGGGACGTGCCCATCAGCGGCATGGGCGGCATCGAGACCTGGCGGGACGCGGCGGAGTTCCTGGCGCTGGGCTGTACGAGCCTGCAGGTTACCACGGCCGTCATGCAGTACGGCTACCGCATCATCGAGGACCTCATCGAAGGCCTCGGCGCCTACCTGGCGGACCATCGTTTTCGCCGCGTTGCCGATCTGGTGGGGCGGGCGCTGCCGCTGGTGGCGCGGGTGGAGGAACTGGACCGGCAGACCATCGAGTACCCGTCCTTCCGGCGGAACGATTGCATCGCCTGCGGCCGCTGCTATCTCTCCTGCTACGACGGCGGCCATCAGGCGATACGGCTGGATGGCGAGGGAAAGCCGCTGCTCGACGCGAAGAAATGCGTGGGCTGCCAGCTCTGCCGCCTCGTCTGTCCCGTGCAGGCGATAGGGGTCGGCAAGCGGGTGCCGAAACCATAGGCGAAGGGCCGGTTGAGGCCGCGGGAAGCGACGCGTTTTGCCGATGAGGGCAAAGGAGGGGGCTGTCGCGCGGTTCGTTTGCGTGGGGCAGCCCCCTTTTAACCGCGACGGAAGTGAATGACCGGCAAAGAGGGCCGGGCCTGCTGCTGTCAGGCGAATCCGGTGGCGCGGCTGGAATAGGGACCGCGGAGCGGTGGGGGCGGCACGCTGCCATTGATAATTTGGAAAAAAACAAAAAACAGAGTAGGCAACGGACCTCCCGTGAGGTAAAATAGAAGCGATGAATGAAAGGAGATGCTGCCTATGGTTTCGCACAGAAACCTCCGAAAAGGACTTTTTACCTTCTGGGCGCTCCTGCTTACCGCCCTGCTGCTTTTCGCCGGCGGCTGCCTGGGGAAGCAGACGGCGGACGTTGCCGTTCGCGGCGGCAGCGGCGCGAAGGAACCCCCCAAAGCGGCCCCGGAAGCCAGGTACAAGCTCTATCTGATCACGAAGGACCAGGGGACGCCATACTGGCAGCAGATTGACGCCGGATGCCGGCAGGCGGTGGAGGAGATGGGCGACATCGCCTACAAATGGATTGCCCCCCTCAATCACGGCGCCAAAGAGCAGGGGGCGTGCGTCGATCAGGCGGTGGCCGACGGCGCCAACGCCATCGTCATCTCCGCCATCTCCCCGACGGAGATCAACGAGAATCTGAAGAAAGCCGCCGCCGCCGGCGTGAAGATCGTTTACGTCGATGACGACGCCACCGTCGAAGGCGTGGCTTCGCTGAAAACCGACAACGTGCTGGCGGGCCGGACCGCCGGCGAAACCATGCAGAAGGCTCTGGCCGCGGCCGGCATCCGGTCGGGCACCATCGGGCTCGCCACGATGGGGATGCACCAGAACCAGATGGAACGCGATCAGGGCTTCCGCGAGACGTTCCAGGGATCCTCCTTCACCGTCGCGCCCACGGTGTACATGAACAACGACCGGGACAGCATCAAGCACTTCGTGCGGGAAAACCCTGATTTCGTGGGTTTCTTTGGCGCCAACGGCCAGACGACCTTCGCCATCAGCGAGCAGATCAAGGAATCCGGCTCGAAGCAGATCGTCATCGGCTTCGACACGGCGGATTTCACGATGGCCATGATCCAGGAGGGCGTCATCTACGCCACGATGCAGCAGAATCCCAGGCAGATGGGACACGACGGCACGGTCATCGCCGTGAAAGCCCTGAAGGGCGAATACAAGGAAACCAACGTCAGGGTCAGCATGAAAGTCAACGTCATAACGAAGGATAAGATATGAAACTGAAAACGAGGCTGCTGATTTTTAACTGCCTGCCGCTGGTCGCTTTCGCGGCGGCCTCGATATTTCTGGGCATCACCCAGTTCCGCGACGCCCTGTACGAAGAGAAGGAAGGCTACCTGCGGTCGGCGGCCGTGGCAGCGATGACGCTGTACGCCAGCCAGGGATACGGCGATTACCAGCGGCGCCCGGACGGGCGTATCTGGCGGGGCATGAACTTCAACGTCACGGAGAGACGGTCCCTGGTCGATGACCTGAAGGAAGAGACAGGCGTGGACATCACCTTCTTCTTCGGCGACCGGGCCGCCGTGACCTCCATCCGGGGTGACGACGGCATCCGTCAGACCGGGCTGCAGGCGGACGAAGCCATCCGCACCTATTCCCTGGAGCAGGGCAGTCCCATCTGGTGCCGCCATATCGTGATCGACGGGAAAAACTGCCAGGCCTACGTGGTCCCGATCCGGCAGCCCAGCGACAACTCCGTCGTCGGCGCCATGATGGCCTCGCAGCCGGCGGAGGGCTTCGAGAGCACCATCCGCCATTACGTCCTGACCACGATGTTCGTCATGCTGATGGTGCTCATCACGGTCTTCCTGTTCGTCCGCTGGCACGTCGAGTGGTTCGCGCGGAAATACGCCGAGATCGCCGACCGGAGCCGGCAGGACCTCTTGACGGGGCTCTACAACAAGCTCACCTTTGAGGGCGAGGCGGTGAGCTATCTGGCGAAAAAGGATCCCGACGCGGTGGCGGTGCTCCTGATCCTCGACTTCGATGACTTCAAGCGGGTGAACGACCTTTACGGTCACCAGGTCGGCGACTCGGCCCTCCGGGCTTTCGCCGAGATCCTGATTCGCTGCTTCCGGGCCGACGATATCATCGGCCGGGTCGGCGGCGACGAATTCATGGTGCTGATGCCGGACATGATGCCGGGAAACGTGCGGCGGGCCGATGAGATTGCCCGGGACATCCTGGCGCGTCTGCGCGAACTGCGGCTTGGGGAAGCGACGGGATTTTCCTGTAGTATCGGTATCGGGACCGGTACCGGCCCCTGCGGATTCCAGACGCTCTACGAGCTGGCGGACAAGGCGCTTTACGAGGCCAAAGCCCGCGGCAAGGCCTGCTTCGTCCGGCTCTCCGCCGCAACGGACACCGCCGGGACGGAGGAACGGATATAGAAAAAGAAAAGGGGCTGTCGCGAACGTGCGGCAGCCCCTTTGGCGAAACCGCGCATTTTTTGGCAAAGCCCTCAATAGACAAATACGGCAGGGATAATGACCGGGACAAGCGCGTTTCAGCGCGGGCAGTATGCCCGGCGTCAACCCCGCCCCCTGACGCTCTGCCCCGGCTCGCCGCGCTCTGCCGCCGCTCCTGTGAGGAGGGCTTTGGCGTTGGTTTGCGAAAGTGGGGCGCGTCATGGTAAAATGATGGGAGAAAAGCATTTTGGAGGTGGCGGAATGAAGAGACTGGCGGAACGAATCGCGCTGGTGGCCTGGCTGCTGGCGGCGGCGCTGCTGACCGGCGTTTCCCCGGTGTCGGCGGAGGCGGCGGCGGGATTTTATGTCCGACGCAACGCGAACGGGGCCGTCAACGCCCAGATGAATGTCATCGTCCTGCCGGGGATCGGCTCCGTCATTTCGGTGACGGCCTGCGATTACCAGGGGAGCGAGGAACTGATGGCGGACGGTTGGCGGGCGCGTCCCGTGATCCGGCTGGGAGGGACGATACAGGCGGCGCAGGCCGGCTACGGCGCCCGTTTCGTCATCGGTGCCCTGACCACGCCCCGGCCGGACCAGTCGCTGGCCACGGCGGAAATCCCCATCCGGATGCTGCCCTCCTGCGAGGCGGTGACGGAGCCCCGCCGGATTACCCTGACGTCGCATTCGCCGTGGCAGGAGGGCCCGGACGTCGCCGGTGTCTATGAATTCGCGGGCCTCACGCCCTCACCGGACGGGTACAAGGCTTTCGCGCTGCTGGAGTGGCTCCCGGAGAAAGACACCGGCTTCAACCCCTGGACGGGGGACTACCGCTACGAGATCATCGAGCTGGACGGCGCGGAAAACCGGGCGACGGATCTCTATCCGGCGCTGGGCGCCGACGTCGGCGGCTATGCGATCAGGGCCTTTGACCGGGAGGACGGGGGGCTGCGGAATTCCTTCGTGGTCACGTATTTCCTGGAGACCGCTTACCGCGTTACGCCCGACGGGCCGGCAGTGCTGATTTACCGGGCCGAGCGGCCGAAGGGCTGACCGGCGGGGAGGTCGAGGCATGAGAAACGTTCGGATTACCGTGATGCGGAAGGTCTGCCATCAGGACCTGATGGCGCGCTACGAGAATCCCATCGAGCACGCCTGCCCGATGGTGGAGGGACAGGTCTTCGTCGCCCACGGTTGGCAACGGCCCGAGGGCTTTTGCGAGAGCGCCTGGGAAACCATGTCGCCTTTCGTCATGGCGCTGGCGCACGGGGCCGAGGATTTTTACGACGGCTGGATGAAGAATAAGCGGTCCGCCATGATTTCCTGCAACGACGGGTTCCGCCCGGTGAGTTTCCTGTTGGAAGTGATGGACGGGGCCGCGGATGCCCCGCCGGAGGAGTGAAGGGACGGAGGGCTCTCTGAGGGCCGCGTCGCGCGCGCCGGGGGGGAGGATGGATTTTCAACATACGAAAAGGGCCTCACAAACCGCTGACGCGGGATGTGAGGCCCTTTTGCCCTGCCTGGGCGGAAGTTCTGTTACGGGGTGGGAGGCTGCTGCTGTGTGGCCGGGGTTGCGGCGCTCTGGCTCTGGGCCAGTACCTGGGGCGCCAACTGCTGGTAGAGCATATCCGCCAGGCCGATGCCGCCGGATTTCGCCGCCGCCTGCATGAGCTCGGTGTCGAGCATCGACTGCCAGATCTTCATGCCGTTGTCCTCGCCGAACAGGGAGTCCTTGGGGACGGTGTTGCGCATTTCCTTGTACATCATGTTGAGCAGCATCGCTTCGAAGCCTTCGCAGGCGTCCCGGAGCTTTTTGTCCATGGCCTGGGCTTCTTTGCTGTCGGTGGCGGGGCCGGCGCTGCCGGCGGCCGCCGCTTTTTCCTTCAGCTGGTTCAGCAGCTCGTCGAAGCGGGCGGCCCGGGCCTTTTCCCGGGCGGTCTCGTAGGTCGTCGTGCCGCCGTGGATGGGGCTGATGGGGGAGATTCCGCCGAGCGGGTCCATATCGGTCACTTCCTTATCGCGTCAGATGATTTCGAGGTCGGCGTGGAGGGCGCCGGAGGCCTTGATGGTCTGGAGGATGGAGATGATGTCGCGGGGCGTCGCGCCCACCGCGTTCAGCGCCCCCACAATGTCGCTGACGTTGGCCGTGGCCGGCAGGATGATGCTGCTGGCCTTGTCCTCGGTGGTCTCCACGTCGGTCTTCTTGGTGGTGACGGTGGTGCCGAGGCTCAGCGGCGCCGGCTGGTCCGTCTCCGGCTCGGTGGTGATGCTGATGGAGAGGCCGCCCTGGGTGATGGCGATGTTGTCCACGGAGACGTCGCCGCCCATGACGATGGTGCCGGTGCGTTCATTGACCACGACTTTGGCGATGTTGTCCGGCATGACCGGCAGGTCCTCGATGCCGGCCACGAAGCCCACCACGTTGCCCCGGTAATAGGGGGGGATGGCCAGATCGATGCGCCCCGGGTTGGCCGCCCGGGCCACGTTGCCGAAGCGCAGGTTGATGGCCTGCGCGATGCGGGACGCGGTGGTGAAGTCGGGATTCGTCAGCGACAGGGACAGCGTTCCGTTGGCGCCGAGGTCGTCCTCCACCGTGCGCTCCACGATGGCCCCGTTGGGCGTCGTGCCGACGGTGGGGAAGTTCTTCTGCCGGGCGTTGCCGCCGTTGCCGGCCGTGAAACCGCCGGTGGATACCGCCCCCTGGGCCACGGCATAGATGAGGCCGTTGCCGGCCCGGAGCGGCGTCTGGATCAGGGTGCCGCCCTGGATGCTCTTGGCGTCGCCCATGGAGGAGGAGGTCACGTCGATGGTGTCGCCTTCCCGCACGAAAGGCGGCAGGGTGGCGGTCACCATAACGGCGGCGACGTTCTTCGTCTTGAGCTGGGACTGGTCGATGGTCACGCCGAACTCCCGCAGCATGTTTGTCACCGACTGCAGCACCTCGACCGTTTTGTTGGAGTCGCCGGTCCCGTTGAGGCCGACCACCAGACCGTAGCCTACGAGCTGGTTGGAGCGCACGCCCTGGACCTTGGCGATGTCCTTGATCCGCGTCACGGCGGCGTCGGCGAAGGCGACGGAGACCGTGAACAGGCAGCAGAGCGCTGTGAGCAGCGCCAGGATTTTCTTCATAGCGTATTACCTCCCGGGGAAAGGAAACGCGCCCGGGCCTGCGGCCAAAAGCCGCCTGCCGGCGCGTCATCCGTGAAGCGTCCGAAAGCCCGTCCGGGGCTTAGACTTTTGTCTGGAAATGATAGCGCGAAATCCTCAGAACAGGATGTTGAAGATCTGCGTCAGGATGCCCTGGCGCTGCTTGGCGTTCAACGGGCCCTTGCCGTCGAAACGGATGGTCGCGTCCGCCACCTGCGTCGAGGGAACGGTGTTGTTGGCGGTGACGTCGTCCCGGCGCACCACGCCCCGCACCGTGATCTTGTGCTCGTTCTTGTTCTGCCAGATGGACTGCGTCCCTTCGACGACCATGTTGCCGTTGGGCATGACCTCGGTGACGGTGACGGTGACCCGGCCGGTGGCCCGGTTCGTGTTGGTGGCGGAGCCGTCAGCCTTGAAGCTGTCGGAGCCCGAGGCGGCGGCCGCGGCCAGGAAGCCGAAGATGCCGACGCCGGCGTTCAGGTTCTGGTTGCCTTCTTTGGAATTGCTGGAGGACTTGGACATCGTCGAGGTCGCGGTCTCGCTGATGACGATGGTCAGGATATCGCCCACGTTGCGGGCCTTGCGGTCGGAGAACAGTACGTTCTGGCCGTGGTCGGCGTCGCCCCAGAGCGACTGCGCCAGCGCCGGCGTCACCGGCGCCGCCAGCGTCAGCAGGCAGGCGGCCGCGGCTACCCTCTTTTGCCATTTCTTTCGCATAGCATAACCCTCGATTCACGAAAAAACACGATTATCGGCTAAGGACTTCGACGGTCCCGGCGTCCAGCACCCGCACCCGGACGACGCGCCGCGAGGCCTGATTCCGCGCCCGGATGACGTCGCCCTCGCGCCCCGGCTCCAGGGCCACGCCCTCGGTCTTCACCTCGACGCCGTTGACGTTGGCGACGATGGTGACCGGCGCTCCGGCCTCGATGAGCACGGGCTTCTTCACCAGTGAGCGCAGGATGGGCTGCCCGGCAGCCAGGCCCCGGGTGATGACCTTCCCCACCAGCTCGGTGGCGTCGAAGAAATACCGCTGCTCCTTGGTGCCAATCTCCTGCTCCTCGAAGCGGACATCGGCCTCCGTCAGCACTTGCCGGGCTCGCAGGGGCCTTGCCGCCACCGCCACCCGGTCGTACATGTGGATCTTGAACTGCAGGATGACCTGACGCAGCGGCTCCCCGTCCACCAGGATCCGGATATAGACCGCCGTATTGCCCCAGTAGCGAAGCCCGTTGGGCGTCGTGACCTCGTAGGTGAGCTCCCCTTCCGGCGCCAGGACCGGCCGCGGGGCGTGGGTGGGGGCGACCTTGAAGCGCCGGGTTTCCTGCGCCTCTTCCAGCGTCGCCCCGATGTGGTCGGCCGCCAGGTCCACCAGCGTCTCCGAGGCGATGATCTGCTTTCCCTCCGGCACCGGCGTCTCAGCCCGCCCCAATGCCGGGAAAAGCAACAGCAGCGCCAGAAGCAGCGGCAGGAAAAGTCTCGGCATCAGCGCTTCAGGCCGTTGGCGATTTCCAGCATCGAGTCCGAGGTCGTAACCGCCTTGGCGTCTGACTCGTAAGCGCGCTGGGCCACGATCATATTGACCATCTCATCGACCACCGCCACGTTGGACATTTCCAGAACGTTCTGCTGCAGCCGCCCGGCGCCGTCCTCCCCCGGGTTGCCCTCGAGAGGCGCGCCGCTGGCCTCGGTCTCGAGGAAGAAGTTGTGCCCGATGGACGTCAGGCCCGCCGGGTTCACGAAGCGGGCGAGGGTGATCTGGCCGATCTGGTTCTGCTGGCCGTTGACCACGTCGGAGACGCGGCCGTCCTGGGACACGGTGAGGGAGTCAATGGTGGCGTCCTGCTCCAGCGTAATGTTGTCGGCGATCGGGTAGCCGTCCGTCGTCACCATGCGGCGGTCCTGATCGAGCTTGAAGGAGCCGTCACGGGTATAGGCGATGGTGCCGTCCGGCATCTCGATGCGGAAGAAGCCTTCGCCCTCGATGGCGAGATCCGTCGGGTTGCCGGTGGACTGGAGGCTGCCCTGGGTGAAAATGCGCTGCGTCGCCGCCAGCCGCGCGCCCAGACCGATCTGAAGCCCCGTGGGATACTGGGAATCGTTGCCGCTCTCGGCGCCCGCCGGGCGGAGCGTCTGGTACAGGAGGTCGTGGAACTCGGCCCGGACCTTCTTGCCGCCGTAAGTGTTGACGTTGGCGAGGTTGTGGGCCACGACGTCCATATTGTCCTGCTGCGTCCGCATACCCGACGCGGCGGACCAAAGCGATCTCATCATAAAGCATTCGCTCCTATCGTATATATGTTCTAAAAACAGAAACGGATTCTTATCTGTATATCGTCAAAAACCGTCCAAAACTTAAGCGGAAAAAACCGAAACCGTCCAACTGTTTCCAAAAATCCGCCCCAAGTCCGTCAGCCCGTTCAGGAAACGGTGCCCACCTGGTTGACGGAGTGGTCGAGCATTTCGTCCTGCGTCGTGACCGCCTTGGAATTGGCTTCGTAAATGCGGTAGTTGTTGATGAGTTCCACCATCTCGTTGATGACGTTGGCGTTGGAGCGTTCCAGCACACCCTGCATGATGTTCCCGGTGGCCGGCTGGGGCTCGGCGCCTTCCTGGGCGTAGTAGAGGCTGTCGCCCTGCTTCAGGATGGCCCGGCGGTCGTCGAACTGCACCAGCGCCAGCTGCCCCACCACCTGATCGTCGGCCCGGATCTGCCCCGTGGCGCCGACGCTGATGTAGGCGGCTTCCGCCGGAATGCGGATGCTGCGCCCCTGACGGTCCAGTACGTTCATGCCGTTGGAGGTGATCAGCGTGCCGTCCGGACTGCGGTAGAAATTGCCGTTCCGGGTATAGCGGTCGCCGTTCGGCGTATTGATGACGAAATACCCCTCGCCCTCGATGGCCAGATCCAACGGCGAGCCCGTCGTCTGCAGCGTGCCCTGAGACTTGTCGGTGGCGATTTCTCCCGTATAGGAGCCCAGCCCCAGCGTGCCGACCACCGGCCCCCGCCGGTCCAGGGAAAAGCCCTTGAACTCCGTCACCTTGATTTTCTCGCTGTCGTTGATGCGTCGGATCAGCATCGGCTCGAATTCCCGGTCCAGCGCCACGTCCCGCTTATACCCGGTCGTGTTCACGTTCGCCAGGTTGTTGGCGATGACGGCGGTCCGCTTCATCTCCGTGATCATTCCCGTTGCCGCTGTGTAAAGGCCACGCCACATACAATCACCCCATAGCTGAAGTATAGTGCCCTGTCATAAAAATCGGTTGAGAGGATAAGTAAGAAATCAACGCCGCCTGAAGACGCTGTTCATCTCCTGCCCGTCGCCGTAGTGGTCGGCGAAGTCCAGCGCCTTGCCGGTCCCCAGCGCCACGCAGGACATCGGGTCCTCCGCCAGCATTGCCGGGATCCCCGTGCGCTGACGGATCAGCTCGTCCAGGCCGTACAGCATGGCGCCGCCGCCCGTCAGTACGATGCCGTGGTCCATGATGTCCGAGGCCAGCTCCGGCGGCGCTTCTTCCAGAACCTTGCGCACGCGGTCCACCACGCGGCCCACCGGTTCCTCCAGCGCCTCCGCCGCCTGCGCCGTGGTCAGGCGGATATTCTCCGGCAAGCCGGAAATCAGGCTCCGTCCCCGGACGTCCATTTCCTTTTGGCGAGCGGTCGGGAAGGCCCCGGCGACCTCGATCTTGATGTCTTCGGCGGTGCGTTCGCCGATCATGATGTTGAAGGTCCGCCGCACGTAGGCGATGATCGCTTCGTCGAATTTGTCGCCGGCGATGCGGATGCTGCTGCTGGACACGATGCCGCCCAGGCTGATGATGGCGATGTCCGACGTGCCGCCGCCGATGTCCACCACCATCGAGCCCGTGGCCTCATCCACCGGCAGCCCGGCGCCGATGGCCGCCGCCATGGGCTCCTCGATGAACTGCGTGCGCCGCGCTCCGGCCTGCTCCGCCGCTTCCTGCACGGCCCGCTTCTCCACCATCGTCACGCCGGTGGGAATGCAGATCATGATGCGGGGACGGAAGACGAAGCTGTGGCCGGTCACCTTCTCGATGAAGAACCGCAACATGCTCTCGGTGATGTCGAAGTTGGCGATGACGCCGTCCCGCAAGGGGCGGATGGCCACGATATTGCCCGGCGTGCGGCCCAGCATCTGCTTGGCGTCCGCGCCAATGGCCAGGATGCGGTTCGTGTCCTTGTCCACGGCTACCACGGAGGGCTCCCGGAGGACGATTCCCTTGCCCTTCAGGTACACCAGCACGTTCGCCGTGCCCAGATCAATGCCGATATCCATTTTCATGCCAAACATGAACCTTGCTCCTTCCGGCCCCGCTGACCGGCCCATCCGCCGATTCAGACAAATCGCCGCCCCCGGCGAACGATTCCCGCGCCTTCAAAAAATGCGTATATATATTAAATAGTAAAACGGGAACGCGGTTTTGTCAATTTGAATTTTCGCCGGGCGGGGTGAAAATGGCGTTTTGCCCGGAATAATGAAAAGCATTCCCGTAAGTCGATGCCGGGCGAATAAAAACACAGTCTTTCCCGTGATTTCGGGCAATACCGGATACAGGAGGGATAGCTATGGATTCTGCCCGGATCAGGCCTGGGGAAGAACCGGCCATCCGGCCCGACGTCTGTGCGGGCGGCGAGGCGGGGGAGCTGCTTTCCCTGCCCCCGGGCAGCGGAAGGGGATCACGCCGTTGCTTCTCTCCTTTTTGCCTGCGTATCGGGCCGGTTTGATTCTTCCGGAAGGGGGGTACCGGGCCAGTGGCGCATTACGGGCCCGAAGGGCGAAGGGAAGGGCGCGGAGGGCGTTCGGCCCCCAAAAAATTGACACTGTGACAAGCGTTTTGTTCAGTAGAAAAAAACGCAAAAAGCCGGACAAAAACACGATAAATCCCGAAATATCAAGCTTCTTTCCATTCGTATCCCTTCTTTCATTTGTCTTCTTGACTTTTTATCGTCAAAAGCAATCAAAAAAGGCCCCCATTCGCTGGGCGCCTTTTTTGTTTGCTTCACTACACGCCGGCACGTTACGCCAAAGAAATGCCGAAAGCGTAAGTTCTCGCATAATTTTCGCGTAAACTTCGGCTTTGGCTCTGCGAGCCTCCCTTTGGAGGGCACGACATGTCACTGGCATGTCGTGCCCCGAAGCGCCGGAGGGAGGGACACCGCATTGGGCTTTGCGCGACCTTTGGCACGTCAACCGTCAGTTTTCGCGCTGCGAGCCTCCCTCTGGAGGGCGCGACATGTCACTGGCATGTCGCGCCCCGAAGGGCGGAGGGAGGGGCACTACATGACGCTTTAAGTAAGCCTTCGATTTCTGTATAAACCTTCGGCTTTGCTTCTAGCAACACGTATATTCTCACGCCCCTTTACTCTTGCCCAAAGCAAATCTTACGTCCGCTGGCTCCCCCCGTGATATGCCACTGGCATATCACGCTCCTCCCGGAGGGGGGCTTGCAGAGCTTCCCCTAACTTTACTGCGTGTTCCTACAATCGGTCCTTTATCTTACATCACCTTCTTGAAACTCGTCCCCGTCACCTCGTATCTTGCCGTCGTCGCGCCATTTACCCCGTCGGTGAACAGGATTTCGTAGGTTTCTCCTGTTGCCGCGGATTCTATGAAGAGCTGGGCGCCGGTGGTGGCGGTGGTCAGGCGGAGGTAGTTGTTGCCGTTCATCGTTACTGTTTCCGCCGTGACGCTGCCGTCGTCCTTGAGGTCGTAGAGCATGACCTTGTCGCCGTTGCCGATGTTCCGGATCACGTCGCTGCCGTCACTGGTGCCGAAGTAGAAGGTATCTGTAGCCGCGATGCCGGGAATGCCGCTACCGCCATTTCCACCGTTGCTGTTGCCGCCGCCGATCAGCAGGTCGTTGCTGCTGCCGCCGCCGTAGAGGGTGTTGGCTACGCCGTTGCCGCCGGTCAGGGTTTCGGCGGCGCCGCCGCTGCCGGCCAGGAAGTTGTCGCCGTGGTCGCTGCCTTTTACCGCCGTGATGTAGCTGTAGTTCTCGCCGGCTTCGAAGTAGCGGCCGGTGTTGCCGAGATCGACTTTGACGCCGGTTGACAGGGCCGAGGCGTCGAGGGCGCTGCCGCCGTCCTTGGAGCCATAGTAGTACTTGGCTACCGTGGCGTCGGTGACTTCCTCGGTGGCGTCCTTGTTGAGTACCGACAGGCGCTCGTCTTCTCCGGTCAGGCCGTTCTTCAGCACGACGTGGGCGCAGACGCTGTCGGTGCCGGCGGCCATCTGCAGTGTCAGGCTGGCGTCGCCGTTGGTCAGCTTCAGGTTGCCCTGGCCGTCGTAGGTGGCGGTGGTGCCGTTGAGCAGACTGTTCTCGTAGAAGGTGATGGCGTCGTCGGTGGTGCCGAAGCCGCCGGCGAAGTTCTGGACGGTGTCGTTGCCGGTGCCCTTGGCTAACCCGAACTGCTCCCGGCTGTCCAATCCGCCGGCGTTGATGATGGTGTCATCACCCCGGCCGCCGGCGGCGATGTCGCCGCTGCCGACGTAGAGGGTGTCGTTGCCTTTGCCGCCGAGCATGGTGTCGGCGGC
>JAEEGN010000059.1 GCA_016280345.1 Selenomonadaceae bacterium
AGTTTTCCAGGGAATCCGACATCGACCTCGACAAACTGCGGGCGAAAAAAGGCCGGGAGGCCGCCGACGATTTCCTGCGCCGCCTCTACAGGACCTGCAACAAGTTCTACATCATCGACACGGGCTGCTATGACGTGCAGACGGTGAAGGACTACGTCGCGCCGCTGGTGGAACTGCTGCAGGGCACCATGACGATGCTGCACGGGAGCTGCGGCGTCCTGCGCAAAATCGCCCGGGAACAGTTCGACGAAGATTTCGTCGTCGTCCCGAAGGGCGGCGAAGTCCCGGCGGGCGCGTTTTTGAAAAATCGGTAAAGAAACAAGGAAAAACGGAGGTTTTGCAAATGAAGTGTCAGTTGAAAAGTTAACTTCTACCTTCGGCAATGAACCAACCGGAACTTACTTTTCCCAAAACAGGGATAGAATTCACTTTTCCGAAAACATGGGTATCCACAGGCGGCACTTTGCGGTGTCGCCTTTTGCTTCTTCTGAAAATTGCAAATGCAACCCGGAATTAACAGGAATGACGCGCGGCGCGAACCTTCAGGGTTTTGCGCGGAATCTCACGCGGCTGCGCCTGTGCCGGGGCGTTGGCTTCTGCTCTTGTGCGTCTCAGAGAAATCTTATACACCGGCGCAGCTTTATTATGCGATGAACGCCTTCCGGCTCGCAAGCCCGCCACCTCCCTCAGGGAGGGAGGCAGAGAGCACCGCTTTTTTCAGGCGCGCGCTCTTTTCGGCAAGCGCGTCCTCCGAGTGGAAAGGATCGGCCGACGCCGGGGCAAAAACAGACCGGCACCGGGGATGTTTCCCTGGCGCCGGTCTGTTTTTCAGCGGAAATCATAGTTGTCCTGATGGGAATCACACCCGGTGGGACAGATCAGATCGCTGGTGTGAAGGAGCAGGACGACGTCGGGGCGGGCAGAACGCCGCCGCCCGCCGAAGAGCGGCAGGACAGAGCAAAGGAAAAGGAGCGGCACCGTCGCGGCGCCGCTCCTTTTGGCGTTACTTCACGATATCGACGTTTTCCCGGTCAACGATCACGGGGATGCACAGATAGCTGGGAACCGTCATGACGTCGTTTTTGATGTTGGTGGCGTCGTTGATGGCGGGCTGGCTGCCCTCGACCACCGCCTTGATCATGCGGACGATCTTCGTGCAGAGCACGTTCGGGTCTTTGTAAACCGTCATGGCCTGACGCCCGGCGCGGATATTATCCAGCCCTTCCCTGCTGGCGTCCTGGCCGGTAATCAGCGTCCGGGCCCCGGCGTAGCCCACCGACTGCTGCGCTTTCAGCACGGCGTTCGCCAGATCGTCGTTGGCGGCGATGACGATGTCGAGGGATTTGCCGTTATAATGCTGGCGGAGCAGCGTTTCCATTCTCGATTTCGCGGCGTCGGCGCTCCAGCCTTTGGTCGCCACGGCGGAGAACTCTTTCTGCCCGGAGGGGACGAGGAGCTGGCCCTTATCGAGGTACGGCTTCAAAATGTCGTAGGCGCCCTGATAGAAGGCCGGCGCGTTGGTGTCCGCGGGGTCGCCGGCGACAAACTCCATGTTGAACGGCCCGGCACCGCCTTTCAGGTTCAACGCTTCCTCCACGTAGCGTCCCATGAATTCGCCCACGGCGAGATTATCGAAGGAAGCGTAGTAGGAAATCGCGTCGGTGTGCATGATGAGGCGGTCGTAAGCGATGACGGGGATGTTCGCCTCCCTGGCGCCTTTCAGCGCGTCGCCGAAGATCATCGTGTCCTGGGCGCCGATGACGATGCAGGCGGGCTTCTTCTCGATGGCGGCTTTCAGGCGCTGCACCTGATCGTCCGGCGAGGTGCAGAACTCCATCGTGGCCTCGTAGCCCGCGTCGGCAACGTATTTCTGGCAGGTCTCACCCACGTATTTCCAGGGGCCGCCCGCGTTGGGATCGGGGAACAGCAGATAGACTTTCTTGCCCGTGTCTTCCTGCCCGCATCCGGAGGAGAGTATCAACATAAGCAAAACGGCGAGGGTCAGCGCCGCTTTCCACAGATTCCGCTTCATGGCAAAAACTCCTTTCTACAGTTTGAACTGTGTCGTCGAGTCCTGGAGCTTCTGGGCGAGCTCGGCGAGGTTGCGGCTCGCGTTCGCGATCTCATCCATCGAAGCGGACAGCTCCTCCGTCGCGGCGGACACGGAGCCGGTTTCCTCGGAAATCTCGTCGCTGGAGCCTTTGAGGCTGTCCATCATGCCGACCAGATCGTTGGCGCGTCCGGCCGAAGCCCGCGCCGCGTCGAGAATGGTTTCGGCGTTTTTCGTCAGGCCCTCCACCGCGTCCACGATGGTATCGAAGGCGTTGCCCGCCTGGTTTACGATTTCCTTGCCGCTCTTTACGTCTTCCGTCCATTTCGCCATGCTGTCCACCGCCCGCGAAGTGTCGCCCTGTATGGAGGTGATGAGTTCGGCGATTTTGGCCGCGGCCTGAGCGGATCCCTCCGCGAGCTTGCGCACCTCTTCGGCGACGACAGCGAAGCCGCGGCCGTGCTCGCCGGCGCGGGCGGCCTCGATGGCCGCGTTCAGCGCCAGGAGGTTCGTCTGGTCAGCGATATTGGCGATGGTCTCCGAGAACTGCCCGATCTCCGTCGAGCGTTCGGCGAGTTTCCTGATGACGTCGGCGGACGCCGCCACCGAGGAGGCGATCTCCTCCATCTGCTGCACGGCGCCGGAGATGGAGTTGCCGCCCTCCTGGGCGATGGTCGCCACATGATTCGCCGCGGTGGAGGACTGGTCGGCGAGCTGCTCGAAGCTCTTCATATCGTCGGACATATTGCGGATGTCGGCGACCGAGGCGCCGATATCCTTGCCCTGGCGGCTCGTATTTTCGGCGACGTTGCCGATGGAATTGGCGACCTGCTGCGTAGCCGTCGCGGACTGGTCGGCGCTGCTCGTCAGCTCCTCGGAGAACGCCGCCACGTTTTCCGACGTCGTCATGATATTCGTGATCAGACCGCGCAGCTGCTTCACCGTGTCGGCGAAGGCCATGGTCAGCGTGCCGAACTCGTCGCCGGTTTTGGCGGTCACGTCCACTTTGAGATTGCCCTGGGCAATCTCGTGGGCAATATCCATCAGGTAGCCGATGGACGTATTGATGGAACGGCTGAGGAAAAAGGCCATGAAAGCGGACAGCAGGACGACGATGGCGACGGAGACGATCAGGATCATCCGCGTGCGGTTATAGGCCGCCGCCGCTGCTTTCGTTTCCTCGTTGATGAAGTCCTTGCGGGCGTCGATGACCTTCACCAGGGTGGCGTTGAGGGCCTCGAACTTCGCCACCGAGGCGTCCAGGATCGCCACCGCTTCCGGACCTCTTTTGTTGTCGGCAAGGTCGCTGATCTGTCTGAGCTGCCCGCGGTAGTTTTTCCAGCTTTCGCGCAGGCTGGTGAGGTTCGCGTCGGCGCGGCCCTCCATGCTCTTTTCCAGCGCGTCGAAGGTCAGGTCGATCTGGTCGCCGAGCTTGGCGGCCTTTTTCTCCGAATAAGCGCGGTTTTTCAGCTTCGGCGCGGTCACAATGGCGTACTCCAGCGCCCGATACTCCGTCATGGCGGCACCGTTGTCGCTGGCGGCGAGAACGCTGTGCAGGTGCGTCGTGGCGATGCGCATCGCACCGTCGTTGATGCTCTTCAGCGCGAACACCGAGTAAACGCTCGCGCACAGGAACACCACGATCAGCGTGGAAAAGACCGCCAGCAGCTTTTGCCGTATCGTCAGGCTGTTCATCAGGATACCTCCTTCAGGAAATGGTAGGCGTTTTCGCAAACGAAAAAAAGAAAACTCCGCGAAAATCTTCACTCTTGATTATACCCATAATAGCGCCTAAAGACAAGGGATTTCTCCGCCGCCTTCACCACGGCGGCGGTGTCATCGGCGTTACCACGCCGAAGGCGTAGCCTCTTTCCCGCAGGACGCGGATGATCTCCGGCAAAGCCCTGACGGTTTCCTCGTGGCCCGCTGAGCAATGCATGAGGATGATGGCGCTGTCCATCACCGCCTGGCCGGCAATGTTGTCGATGAAATCCTGCGCGACGGGGCCGTTGGGATCAGAGTCGGCCGAGCTTACGTTCCAGTCGTGCTCGACGTAGCCGTTGTCAGCGGTTACGGCGTCGTAGGCGGCGGTGAAATGGCTCATGCGGCCGCCGGGGGCGCGGGTGATCAGGGGGCGCACGCCCAGCAGCTGATGGATGGCTTCGTCCGCCTCCTCCATCTCCTCCAGGTAGTTATCCGGCGAGGCGTAGAGGCGATCGTAGTCGTGGTCATAGCTGTGATTGCCCAGGGCATGGCCCTCGTCGAAAATGCGCCGGGCCGTGGCGGGATAAGCGTTGACGTTCCGCCCCACGACGTAGAAGGTGGCCCTGACGTTTTCCTGCCGCAGAATGTCCAGGATGGCGTCGGTGTTCTTCTCATCGGGGCCGTCGTCAAAGGTGAGATAGGCCGTCTTTTGTTCCTCGTAGGGCGCGATGGCGGGAAGCGCCGTCGGCAGCCCTTTGGCCCGCCGCTCCCGGAGCGTATAGCGGTCGTACACCGGCCGGGCCGGCGTATCCAGCGCCAGATTGCCGAAATCATCCGCCGCTGTGACATACGCGGACGCGGCGGCGGGCTTCGCCTCCGACGCGGGTTTCTGCTCCGGGGCGGGTTTCGCTGGCGGCGCGGGGGGCGTCTGCTCCGGGGCGGCGGGTTTCTGCTGCTGCGTGGGCGGGACGCTGCCGCCAGCCGGAGAACCGCAGCCCGGCAGGAGCAGTCCAAGGGAGGTCAGGAAGAGCGCGGCGGCTTTTCGCGCGCCTGATTGCATGGTCATAGCAAAGACTCCTTTCTGTCTCTATTTTATCCCGTGCCGCGCGTTTTGCAAAGGAAAAAAAGCAGCGCCGGCAGACTGTCGCCGCCAAAATCGTGCCGTCAGACGCGCGGTCGCTGACAACCCCGGAATCACCGGGAATACACGCGAGCTGTATGGGGCCGGCGGGCAAACGGTCAACCGGGTTCGGTCATGCTCCGGCGATGGACGCCAGGGGGTGGCAGCGCCAACCGTCCCGTCGGGACTGGGGAAAAACGCGATAAAAAAGCTGTCCGCCAGGGAAAGTCCCCCGGCGGACAGCTTTTTCGATACCCACGTCCTCCGTCCGGCGGCAAAGACGCCTGTCAGAAGAAGAAGTTGAGTTCGGTGAAGAAGGTATTGGCTTTATCATCCTTACCGGCGCCAACGCCCAAATCCTTGCCGGTGAAATACTTGAACGAGGCCTGGCAGTTTTTCATCAGCACATAGTCAAGGCCCAGTTCGAATCCCTGCTGCTCGAAACCGATCGCGTCATAGGTCGGCATCAGAACCGCCGCCGATCCCAGCCGGCGATAGGCGATGAACGCGCCCCAGGATCCCTTATCCGTGGGGTTGGCGCCCTTGTAAGCGAGTTCGATACTGAAGGCGCGCTTGCTGTCTTTCATCCAGGGGAGGCTTTCGTCAACGGCGGTGTCCCAGGCATAGGCGCCGCGCAGGGCGAGCGTATCCGTCATCTTCCAGCCGAGGCCGACTTCCCAGATATTGAGCGCTTTCTTGCCGTCACCGAGCCGGTAATCCCCCATGGCCCGGTTGGCGAGATGATGGTAGCCGACGCCCCAGGTAATCCTGTCGTCACGGTCATTGTAGATCTCAATGCCCTGGTAGCTGCTGGTCGGGCCGTGGGGGGACTGGACAAACCCCTCGTCGTACTCCGCCCGGCTCAGATCCGCCGCTTCGTTCCAGCGCCCCACCGTTATCGTCGCCTTCACCTTGTTGCCGAAGGTGATCTGACCGCCGGACACATTGTCATCGAGGAGCATGCCGCCATCGACGTTGGTGATATAGGGCAGCTTGCCCAGCAGGATATGGAGTCTCCCGTAGTCGCCCTGCGCCCAGATGCGCTCCACCCGGAACCCGTTGGTATCGACATCCCAGCCGCTGACGTTCCCCGTGGTGTTAACGGCGCTGTTCATGTCCGTGTTGTAGTCGATACGGGCATGACCGGTCCAGTGTTTGTTGATCCTCATTTCCGGCTCGAGACGAAGGGTGACGTACTGATAGTTGGTACGAACCTTATCCTCGGGATAGGGCGAATGGTTATTCTCGTAATGGCGGTCGCTGATGTAGCGATAGCGGACCGTGCCCTGCCACCGGACGTTGTCCGCCTTTTTCTCGAGGGCGGCGACGCGGACGCCGAGGCTTTTCAGCTCGTCGGCGAACTCGGCGGCCAGCTTGTCGATCATGGCCTTGTCGGCGCCGGAGACGCTGCCCTTCGCCATGGCGCGGGCCACCATCTGCGCCATCTCGTAGCGGGTGATTTCCTGATCGCCGCGGTAGGTGCCGTCACCGTAGCCCTCGATGACGCCGTCGGCGGCGAGCTGCGCCACCGCGTCATAGGCCCAGTGGTCGGCCGGAACGTCCTCAAAGGGGTTAGCCGCGGCAAAAGTCGTCGAGGCGGCGCCAACGACGAGCGCTGTCGCCAGCGTGGAGATAAGGGATTTTTTCACAGGAAATTCCTCCTATAGCAGAATGAAATCATGAATGGCCGGCCATACCCGCCGCCTTCGGGCGCCGTTTTCCGCAACGTCGCGCCCGCTGCCGGCAGGTGTTGCCGCTGCTTTTCCTATCATAGCACAGATTCCTTTTGGTCGCAAAGGGTTTGCCCTGACGCCCGCGGGAAAACCGCGCCGTCGCCAGCCATCGCCCGCCTGGCGCCCGGAGATGAAAGACGAGAGGCCCGCGAATCGTGACGCTTTCCCCAGCGGGCCGGCCTCCTTTGCCATCCCGATATAGAACCAAGGCATATTCGCTCATAAACAATAAGTATTGGACAGGCAAAGTCAACAGGGACTATAATGAATAAAACACCATCCTCTTTCGCGCCCGGGAAACAGCGCGGCCGATGGCAAATCGAAAAGGAGTGACGTGATTTTCCTTGGCTGCCCTATCTGGTGGGGAGATCTGCCGATGGCCTGCTACACCTTCTTTGACAGGGTGAAACCCGAGGGCAAGACCATCGCTCCCTTCTGCACCCACGAGGGCAGCGGTCTCTCCGGTACCGACCGCTACATCGCTGACGCGACGAAGGCGAAAGTGACCGGGGCGCTGGAAATGAAAGGCGCCACAGCGCAAAAGAATCGCGACGAGGCGAAAAAGGAAGTCATGGATTGGCTGAAAAAACTCGGCTATGTGAAATGAAAGAAAACAGAGCCTGCCGTATGGAAAGCAGGCTCTTTTGCCAATTCTTCTGATGCTTTTCCGGAACGAAGAACGCATCTTTGAAAAGGGGCAGGCCTTCTTCCGTTGGTGGGAAGAAACGCGGCAAATAAGAGATTGAAAAGCAGGAGGGATTTTCATGTATTTGGGAGAGAACATCAGGAAGCTGGGCTTCGGGCTGATGCGGCTGCCGCAGAAGGACGGCGTCATCGACCTGGAGCAGGTGAAGGTCATGGTGGACAAGTTCCTTGCGGCAGGCTTCACTTACTTTGATACGGCCTGGGCGTATCCCGGCAGCGAGGACGCCATCCGGCAGGCTCTCGTCGAGCGCCATCCGCGCGAGAAGTTCCAGCTTGCGACGAAAAACGCGGCCTGGATCAACTGCCAGACGCGGGAGGACGCCGTCGCCCAGTTCGAGACGTCGCTGAAACAGACGGGCGCGGGCTATTTCGACTTTTACCTGCTGCACAATCTCGGCGAGAGCCGAACGAAGTTCTTCGACGACTTCGATATGTGGTCTTTCGTGCAGGAAAAGAAAAAGGCCGGCTTGATCCGTCACGTCGGCTTCTCATTCCATTCCACGCCGGAGGAACTGGAAGCAATCCTGAAAGCGCACCCGGAAATGGAGTTCGTGCAGCTCCAGATCAACTACGGCGACTGGGAGAACCCTGCCGTCCAGTCCCGCGCCTGTTACGAGATGGCGCGGAAATACGGAAAACCCGTGGTTATCATGGAGCCTGTCAAAGGCGGGATGCTGGCGAACCCGCCGGAAAGCGTAAAGAAAATCCTGAAGGCGGCGGAGCCGGAATCCTCCTGCGCGTCGTGGGCGGTGCGCTTCGCCGCCAACCTCGACGGGCTGATCACGGTGCTTTCGGGCATGTCCAGCGTCGAGCAGATGGAGGACAATCTTTCGTACATGAAGGCTTTTGAAAAGCTCACGCCGTCGCAGGAGGAAACCGTCGAACAGGCGAGGGCGGCGCTGGCGAAAATCCCCGTCATCCCCTGCACTACCTGCAACTACTGCGCGAAGGTCTGCCCGCAGGATATCGGCATCTCCGGCTCTTTTACCGCGATGAATTACCTGACGCTGTACGGAGATAAAGACGCGGCAAAGCATCAGGAAAACTGGCTCGTGAATATGCACGGCAGGAAGTCCGCAGCGGACTGCGTGAAATGCGGCGCCTGCGAAAAAGCCTGCCCGCAACACATCAGGATTCGCGAGGAACTGGAAAAGGTCGCCAGGGCGCTGGCGTAACAGGCGCAAATGAAACCATTTTCTTTTTTGCGACAGGCCGGATACAATAAGAACGGCGAGCATGCTCATTCCCGTATTACAGCGAGGACGCGTTCAGGAAGCTCAAGGGCGACAACAGGGAGCTTATGAGTATTCCCGACGCGTCCCCTGCCGATCTTTACGACCAGGGCCTTGACAGCCGTTCATGGCGCACCTGCGATGGGAACAACCACAAGGTCTATATCGTTGCGGACGCCCCTCGTGTATGTTGCCCAGAACACAGCGTCGTCACGGCGGCGGTCCCATGGGCGAGACACGGCTCCCGGTTCACGCGGGAATTCGAGGCGCTTGCCCCATTATGGTCTATGGGTTCAGGAACATCGACAACTTGATTGCTATGATCAGGCTTCGATGTTCAGATATTGGTGTTCGATTGCCGTGGGATTATGAAGCGGCATAGCCACCAGTTTTACCCGCATATTCTAATGATGCCTCTAATTTTACCCCGACGAATTTCGGCATAAAACAGGAATCTTATCAAACAACCGATAAGCTCCGAGCAAAAATCGCTATGCAGTTCATGCTGCATGGCTTTTTTTCATAAATAGCAGGATTATTTACGCTCCTATCGAAAAAAAATAGGCTCTTACACCCCGCAAAACGCGGGGCTTTTTTCGTGATACCTGCTTGCGGCAGCCCACAAAAAAAGCGGTGGGGGGCCCCCACCGCTCCGCGGCCTTCTAGCGCGCCGCCAGCAGCGCCGCCAGAATCGCCAGCGCGTAAGCGAGATTGCGCTGGCGCTCAAGGCGCTTTCGCGTCCGCTGCGCCTCGCGCTCGTATGCCTGCAATAATCTGTTGGCATTCTCCAATGAGTTCCGCTGCCCGGTCAGTTCCCCCGACAGCCTCTCCAGCCGTCTGCCGAGCTCGCCCGAGCTCTTCTCGGAGGCCCGCAGTTTCTCCTCGGAGGCACTCAGCGTCTCCTGCAAGCGTATGAGCCTCGTCCGCTGCCCTTCGTTCTCGCTCGACAGCGCCTCCAAGCTCTGTTCGAGGCGCGTCAGCTCGTCCTCCCGGACCGGGTACGTCCTTTCCGCCGCCAGCGCCGGGGAAGAGCCCCAGAGCCAGACCGCAAAGCAGAGCCAGCAGGCCGCCCAGCAGAATCTTTTTGCCCGTTTCATTCACGACCGCACCTCCCCAGGCAAAGATTCCCGTCGAAACGGCGGCCGCCGATTTCCAGCCGGTCGGTGAACTGCCAGAGGGCCGCGTCCGGCCACTCACAGTCTCCGTCCGTCCACTGGGCGCACCAGACGGGAACATCAGGCCCAAGCCGCGCCGTCTCCAGCCTGTTCTCCAGCCAGTCGAAGCTGGCATAGACGCCGGCCGGATAGCCGCGGCGCCCGCAGACGTCCAGAAAGGCGCAACAGAGGTCTGTCAGCGCCGCCCCGTCCGTCAGGCCGCAGCCAGCTTTGAAGCCGTCGGCGTCTTCCATGTCGAGCCAGACGCCCAGCGGCAAATCGCCAATCCCCAAATCGTGAGCCGCCAGCGTATCCGTCAGGAAGCGCGCCTCCGCTTCGGCCATCGCCTCGTCCAGCGCGTAGCTGTAGTAGTAAACGCCCAGCGCCAGCCCGGCGTCGCGCGCCCCTTCGACGTTTTCCGCGAAGCGGCCGTCCAGGTGCCGCCGCCCGTAGCCCAGGCGCAGGACGGCGAAGGCCATCCCCGACGCCCGGACCGTTTCCCAGTCCACCGGGCCATTGTGCTCCGAGACGTCGATCCCTTCCTTGCCCGGCAATTCTTCCGTCATGCTCATACCCTCCCTTTCAATTTCGCCGCCAGTTGGGCCAGCGACTTCACGCCGGCGTCGCTGAGGTTTTCCACCACCGACAGCGACTCCGTGAGCGCCATGTAGCTCACCATGAGGCGCAGCATCCAGCCCGGCGCCCCGATGGCCGCCATCATGCCGTCGGCCAGGCAGGCCACGAGGACGCAGACCGCGTAGAGCAGCAGTTTGCCGAGGCCGCGCTCCTTCATCGTGCGGCTGTCGATCCGCCCCGCCCGCCGCGCCGCCGGAATGGCCAGCACGGCGCCCCAGAACGTCACATTCTCGCCCCGTTCCCGGCAACAGGCATAGGCCAGCGCCACCCAGCGCGTCAGGCAGTCGAGGAACACCAGCAGCGAAAAGCACGCCAGGAGAACCGCGTGCTGCCGCGCCAACGCCGCCAGCGCGGCACTGGCCGCAACTTTCTCCCAGAAATCACCGAAAAATCCCCGCATCATTGAATCCCATTCCACTGACATAAACTCTGTCTCCTTTCTTCTTTTGCCCGTTATGACCGCTTTCTCCGGCCGTCCTCCTTCCACCGGCCTTTCAGCAGGGTATATGCCGGAGGCCGGGACAAAAAACAACGCCGGGCGGAAAAAAAATCCGCCCGGCGGAAGACGACGGCGCATTCCATGAAAAAGAATCCCGGGCTCTCCCGGAACGGATAATGAGTGAATATCACGCCGCGGTTTTCATTCCCGCAATTTATTTTTTCCCCTTGCAGGGATTCTGTCTTTCGCGTAGAATAATAATAGATGAAAATATTATGCAAGACAGGTAATGGAACCGCGAAATCTCAATCGTTTGGGCAAGAGGGGGAAATGTATCATGCAAGCGGAAGAACTGTTTAATTCCTTTAAGGCGATCATGCCTTATTTTAACCCGGTTACACGGGACGATATGGCCATCCGGCTGACGGACCGGGAGAAAGTCCTGGCCTATCTCGCCGGTGACAAGGTCGATATCCATACGAAAGTCGGTGATCCGATCACGCAGCGCATGGCGCACTGCATGAAGGAGAACCACCGCGAGGAATACATCGTAAACCGGGAAAAGTACGGCATCACGGTCAAGGTCATTAACGTCCCGCTGCAGGATGACCACGGCAGCGTCATTGGCATGTTCTCCACGATCCTGAACATCGAGGGCAGCCAGGAGCTGATCGATACCATCAATTCCATCACGCGGCTGACGCAGACGGTCTACGAGTCCGTGGAGCAGGTGGCGCGGAGCGCGACCGAGCTGGCGGACGCGGGGCAGCATTCGATCGCGCAGGCGACGGCGCTGAAGGACAAGAACGCCGACACCGTCAAGGTCATCGACTTCATCAACGGCATCGCCCAGCAGACGAATCTCCTGGGCCTGAACGCCGCCATCGAAGCGGCGCGCGCCGGTGAGCAGGGGCGCGGCTTCGCGGTCGTCGCCGAGGAAGTCCGCAAGCTCGCGGAGCAGTCCCGCGAAGCGACGGAGAAGATCCAGCAGACGCTGAATGACATGAACTCCGCTGTCACCGAGATTTCCCGCGCCATCGAGACGACGGGCGCCATCAGCCAGGAGCAGGCGGCCTCGACGGAGGAAATCACGGCGAATCTCGCCGAAGTCACGAAGGCCATCAAGGAACTGGAAGCCTTTGCCAAGAGCATGGCATGACACAGGCAGAAAAAAGCCCCGCCGGGGGAGGAATCCTCTCCCCGGCGGGGCTTTTTTCTGCGCCTGTGACGGCTCTATCCGGCGATGACGTCGGCGATGGGAGCGATGGTGACGCCGGCTTCTTCCAGCGCGGCGTGAATCCTTTCCGCGAAGCGGGCCGCCTGCGGCGAGTCCCCGTGGAGGCAGATGCTGTCAGCCCGGATCGGAATCTCGCGGCCGGTGACGGCCTTGACCTTCCGCTCCCTGACCATCGAGATGACGCGGGCCACCGCTTCGTCCTCGTCCTCGATCATCGCGCCGGGCTTTTTCCGGGAGACCAGCGAACCGTCTTCCTCATAGGCGCGGTCAGCGAAGACTTCCCGGGCCGCCCGCAGGCCGGTCTTTTCCGCCGCCGAAAGGAGCTTCGAGCCGGACAGGCCCAGCAGGATCAGCGAGGGATCGACGGCCCGGATACCCTCGCAGATGGCCAGGGCCATTTTCTCGTCCTTGCCCGCCATATTGTACATCGCGCCGTGGGGCTTCACGTGCTGGAGCTTCAGGCCCGCCGCCTCGCAAAACGCCTTGAGGGCGCCCACCTGATAGAGGACCATGGCGCGGAGCTCATCGGTGCTGACTTCCATCACGCGCCGCCCGAAGCCCACGAGATCGGGAAAACCCGGCTGGGCGCCGGCGCGGACGCCGTTCTCCCGGCAGAGGGCGACGGTCTTCTCCATCACCAGGGGGTCGGAGGCATGGAAGCCGCAGGCAATGTTGGCGGAGGAGATGTGGGGCGCGACGGCCCCGTCGAGGCCGCAGACGTAGTTCCCGAAGCTCTCGCCCATATCGCAGTTGAGATCGACTTTGATCATGGATTCCTCGTCTCCTAATATTTGAGATTAACGTTCTTGACGTCGCTGATGAACATGTGGCCCGGCGCGTGGGTGATGACGAACGCCGGCCGCGAACGCATGACGACGTTCTGCGGCGTCACGCCGCAGGCCCAGAAGACGGGCGTCTCGCCTTCCCGGATGGTAACCGCGTCGCCATAGTCGGGATGCGCCAGGTCACGGATGCCGATGGCCTCCGGGGCGCCGACGTGGACGGGCGCGCCGTGGACCCGCGGCATCGCGCCGGTGATGAGGGTGGCCTTGGGGACGAGCGCGTGGGGAATCGGACGCATGGAAACGACCGTGTTGCCGTGGAAAACCCCGGCGGAAAGGCAGGGGATATTGGTATCGTACATCGGGACGTTGCGCCCTTCCTCGATATGGCGCACGGGAACGTCGGCCGCCAGCAGGTCGCCCTCGAAGGAAAAGCTGCAGCCGATCAGGAAGCTGACGAAATCCTCCCGCCAGAGGCCGGAAATATCGGTGTGCTCGCCCGTCAGCTCGCCGTTCTCGTAAACGCGGTATTTCGGCAGGTCGGTGGCGACGTCGGCGCCATCGGCAATGATGTGCAGCCGCCGCGAACCGGCGTCGCTGACCTCAAGCAGCGGGCAGGGCTTCGGGTTGCGCTGACAGAAGAGCAGGAAATCGTAGGCGACGTCCCGCGGCAGGATCACCAGATTCGCCTGGGCGTATCCGTCGCACATGCCCGAGGTCTGCCCGGTCAGCCTGCCCTCGCGGATCAGCCGCCGCACCTCGGCCGGATTCGCCTGGGAATACTCCATGCTGTGCATCTCCTTTTTATGTCGTGCATCTCGGTTTTACGGCTTCTTCCTTATTGATAAAGCGCCTGGGCCTCCCCGGGCGTCATGGCGACGAAGCGGATCGTGTCGCCGGGCCTCGCCTGGGCCAGTTTCGGCAGGTCGAGGGAAAGGACGGTGGCGATTTTCGCGTAGCCGCCCGTCGTCTGGTGGTCGGCCATCAGGATGATGGGCTTGCCGCCGGAAGCGACCTGGATGGAGCCGAAAACGATGCCGTCGGAAACGATGTCCGTCCCGCCGCGGCTGTCGACGGTCGGCCCGTCGAGCCGGATGCCCATGCGGTCGCTGTCGGGGGAAACTTCGTAAGGCGACGTGAGGAAGGCCGCGACGCCCGCCGCTGTAAAGCAGTCGTCCTGCGGCCCCAGAATGACGCGCGTCCTGATTTCCCCGGCGTAGTTCGGCGCCTCCAAAGGCAGCGCCTCTGCCGGCACCCAGCCGTCGTCGGCGCGCACCGGCAGGCGGTCGCCCTCTCGCAGGGCGCGCCCCTCGAAGCCGCCGATCCGGGCGCTGGCGTCGGTGGCGCGGCTGCCCATGACAAGCGGCACGTCGATACCGCCGCGGACGGCGAGATAGCCGCGGCAACCCGTCGCCGCCATGCCGAGGGCGAGCGTCTGCC
>JAEEGN010000060.1 GCA_016280345.1 Selenomonadaceae bacterium
CATGGAATCAGCTATGCGAAGCCGCTTCACCGTTGCAGTGCCATCCAGTAATCGTTGAGGCGGAGAATCTTCACGCCGGCCGCCGTCAGGGGGCGCAACGCCCCCGGTAGCTGTGGGTCCATCGCGGTCAGGAACAGAACCCGGACGCCCCGGGCGACAATATCCCTGCCCCGAAGCACCGGATAGCCGGCGAGGTTGGCCGGCGCCCCGGCATGGTCGTCGTAAGTGAAGAACGCCTTGACTTTCTCCCGGGCGAAATCCGGGTGTTTCGACAGAATCTGCAGGAACTTCGTTGCGTCCGGCCCGGTGCCCCAGATACCGATGGCGGCCTCAGGTCCGGCGAGGCCGCAGTCCACGGCCCACATTTCCCGCAACAGGCTTTCGTCAGCGCCGTACCAGTGCGTCTGCTTCGGATTTTCCGGCGCCGCCGGGGTGTTCTCCTTGGTCGCGATGCAGCGCAGCGTCCCGACATAGCCGGGCAGTCCCTCAGTGTCACGGAAGTTGAAGAAACGGTAATCCGGCTCCGTAGTCAGGCAATCCGTCATGGATTGGACCGGCGACGTATAGGAGTCCTTTTTCAGGATGATATCCAGCCGCTCCACCCGGAAGCCGTTGGCGGCATAGAAATCCCCCAGCAGTGACGGCGACAGGGTATAGTAGCCGTGGTTGACCTGGCCGCTGGCCGGAATATAATGGAAGACACGGCCGCCGGGGCGCATCATGCCGGCGATGTTCCGCAGCGCCTGGGCATAGTCGAAGACATGCTCCGTCGTGCCGCCGTCCAGGATATAGTCGAACTTTTCCCGGAGCGATTCCGGCAGCGTCGGCTGGTTCAGGTCGAACAGGATGTCCGCGCCCTCATAGCTGGAAATATCCAGTGCCCGGACCTCGCGGAACCCCAGCGCCCGGAAAAAGGACACGCTGTCAGCGCCGCCGCTTTTCGGATTATCCGTCATCCCGGCATAGTCCAGAGGTACGCCGAACCGGCGGGCAAAGACGTAAAGCTCCGCCCGGGTGTGGCTGATGACCTGCCGCCCCAGCATGAGCAGGGATTTATCCGATATGTCCCGATGAACGGCCTCCCGGAAGAAGTCCTGAAGACCGCAGTGTATCAAGAGCCCCATTTTCTGTTCCCTCCCCGTTTTCCCGGCGGGCGGCGCCTCTGCCCGCCTCGCCGGCGCTTGGGGCCATCATAGCACAGGTTGCCCCGGCTGGCAACCTCTCCCGGCGGAAGGTGGGAAACGCTGGAGGAAAGGAGACGAGCCATGAACGACGAGAAACGGATTCACGCCGCCTACCCGGTTTACGACAGCGACGGTCGGTACAGCAAGTTCGCCGGCGTTTCCGCCTGTTCGCTGCTCCGGAACACCGCCGCCCCGGTCACGCTGCACCTCCTTCACAACCGGGCGTTCCCGGAGGAAAGCCGGCAAAAGTTCCGGGAACTCACGGATCGCTGCGGGCAGGAAATCCGCTTCTACGATATGGACGCCCGTTTTCCCGGGGAAATGGCGGCCTTGCGACAGGAGGTTCCCGCCGTTGCCTTGGATGAAGGCCGCGTCGGTATGTTTTACCGTTTGTTCCTGACGGCGCTTTTGCCGCCAGAAGTACACCGTTGTCTTTATCTTGACGCCGATACGGTGGTGGCGTTGGATATTGCGGAACTCTGGCGGGAGGCGACAGGGGAAAGCGGCCTTGCCGCCGTACCGGAATCCGCCATGTCCTACGGCGCGGGATACACGGCCCGGAGCGGTGCGAAAAAATACATCTGCGACGCCGGCCTTGTCCGTTACGAGGATTACTTCAACGCCGGCGTGCTGCTGCTGGATCTGGACCGGCTGCGGCAGCAGCCGCGTCTTTTCCCGGCGGGCATCGCTTTTTTGCGCGAACATCCGCAATGTGAATTCCTTGACCAGGACATCCTGAATTATCTTTTCGCCGGCAAATACCACAAGTTACCGGAGCGTTACAACACCCTGGTGGATCAGGAGGTTCTGGTGCGGCGACGCAACGAAACCGGACCGCGAATTTACCACTACGCCAGCCGCATCCTGGGCGTCGACCTCGGCAACGCCTATAACGCGCTGTTTTTCCGCTATTTCTGTCGCTCTCCCTGGTGCGATGAGGACTCCTTCCGGCGGATATTCGACGCCGCGGGGCTGGCGCAGCGCCGGGCGCAGATGGCAGCCCAGCAGGTTCTCCGGCTGATGGCCGGGAAGGAGCGGGCGTTCTTTTCCCGCCGCCAAAACGAGGCGGCGCTTTCCCGGCTGTTCGGGCGGCGGCGGCAGGAGCTTTTCCTGACGGCGGACGATGCCGACAGCCTGGACCGGCTGCAAGCGGCGATGCGGGAAGGCGACGGAGCGCGGTTCTTCCTGCTATTCGTGTCGTCTTACGAGGCCGTCGCGTCCCTTCTGACGGCGGCGGGGTTCACCGAAGGGGAGGACTTCCTGGACGGCATGGAGCTTCTGGCGGAGGAGCAGGGCGGCTATCTGCGGGGCGATCTCTTCATCCGGCAGCTTTAGTCCCGGCAGGGGAGTGGGCATACGATCATCATCAGCAACAAGGGAGCAGGATATTATGAAGGAATCTGTCCCAGCGATATCGGCGGTCGTTCCGGTCTATAACGTGGAAAAGTATGTCGGCGCCTGCCTGGAAAGCATCTTGTACCAGTCCTTCCAGGATTTCGAGGTCATCGTCGTCGATGACTGCGCCACCGACAGAAGCCCCCGTATCTGCGAGGAAATGCGGCCTGCCTTCGGCGGCCGGATGAAAATCGTCCGCCACCGAACAAACAGCGGTGGGGTGGGGACGCCGCGCAATACGGGACTCCGAATGGCCCGGGGGAAATATGTCACCTTCATCGACAGCGACGACATGCTGATACGAAGCGCCTTTCAGGATTTATATACAACGGCGGAGGAAATGCGGGCCGACGTGGTGCATACCGACCTCTATTTCGCGACGGAAACGGAGGACGCCGCCATCGGGAACGGGACGCGGTTGCGAGTGGAAAGCTATGCCAATCCTCCGGCAATCAAAGAACCGGCACTTGTTCCCTATGATCTGGAGCAGCGGGCAAAAAGCTATATCAACCACCAGTTTTTATGGAACGGCTGGGGAAAGTTGTTCCGCCGGGAATGCCTGCTGGAAAAAGGATTGCGTTTTGAAGACATTCCTTCTCTCGAGGATATCATCTTCACCTTCCACTGCCTTTGCCGCCTGGAGCGATATGTGCGATTCCCGGACGCTGTCTACATTTACCGGAGTACGCCGGGATCCATGACGCACCGATTCTTTACGGCAGATTATCTGACGAAGTTCTACGAAATTCTGACGGTCGGGTTCCGGTCCCTTGATACCCTGATGGAAGACATGGAATCCTTTCGGAACAATCACGCTTTAAGGTACGCGGTGCTGGACTTTTTTGCCTATAATGTCTTCTGGTACACGAAAGAGACTTACGCGGAGCATTCGCTGACCGAACTTGACACAACGCTGCGGTCGTATATCCGCCAGCGGTCCGGCGATGACGCCGCGCTGCTGGCATATCTGTTCCATGCCGTCAACCGGCTTTGGAAAAACGATAAGGCGCCGCCTTTTGCTGTGCCACAGTCATCATGATGATAGTTTGAAAACCCTGAACGACATCAGTTTTCCGTTATGCGGCTATTAAATTGCCTTGTCTTTCGCGCCGTTTTTCCTTGATTTCTTGAAATCTTGTGATATACTGGACTAGGATTCGGAGGGAATCCTCACCCACCGTTGCCCGGTAAGAAAGGGATTCGATTTACTGGAATATGTTAGGGGGAAGTAGCAATCATGGCAATGCAAGTAGGCGATACCTTTACGCTCGTGGACGGTTATCCCCTGTCGGTTGACATGTCGGTGGGCGTTACCGGTGCCGGATACTTCGTGGAGGTAGCCAATGTCGATACGATTGGCGCTTCCGCAATTCCTGCGGCAGCGTATGGCATGACATTCGTTCCGGAGGATGGAACCGGCCTGACGCCGGGACAGACGTACAATTATGTCGGCAGGGTTTCGCAGGACGGCACGCAGTACACCTATACGGCGGAAACGGGAACGCTTTCCGTGGTAGCGGGCAAAGTGGACGCGGTCAAAGGAGCAGGCAGTCCTACGCTGAACCAGGGGCAGTATCTCTCCATCCGGAACACCAACGGCTGCGCTGCTACCATGACCGACTTTGATGACATGGTTGTTCTCGACTCTGCGGGAAATATCATCAATACCGGCACCGGCGATGACTGTGTCATCATCACGACAGCCGGATCGGCCAATCTGGTCACGATGGCCGATCCGAAAGGCAACGGCGTCCTGAATGTCTCCGGCAACAACAACACGGTCACGGCGGCGGGCAATGTCGGCTCCCTTACCGGCGGAACGGTAGGAACGATAACCCAGAACCGGACGACTTATACCGTCGCTTCCATCAGCGGCGGCATGTACGCTTTGACTAAAACCGTTTTGCCGGCCAACGTCATATCCTCCGGTGAGATCACCGGCAACAGCAACGTCGTCAACATCGGCGGCGAAGGCTATCTGAACGTCCTGGGGCAGGAGAACGCGGTTTCCATCGCCGGGCGGGGCGCCGTCTTTTTGAATGGGCCCGTGTTGGGAGGAGGAAACGCGGAGCGGGATTCCATCACGATCGGTGGCGCCCGGAGCACTGTCACAGCCACGGGCAGCGCCCAGAACTCCATCAGCCTGGGCGGCGCCGAAAGCTTCGTGGAGTTATTGTTCGAGCAAAAAGATACCGTCAGCGCGGTGGAAAGCGAAATCCAGATCAAGAATTCCAACGATATCGTCATCGACGGCAAGGGGAATAAAATCCGTACCGATGGCGGTTCGCTGAAGGAGACCGGCGAGGGCAACGCTATAATTTATGACAGACTTGTTGCCTTTATGCCTTCCACTGTCGAAGCGGCGGGCCGGAACGGCACGGTGGGCGTTGACGGGGCGTTCATCACGCATATCACCGATCTCACCGTGTCCGGTGCCGGCTATACGGTGACCGGCGGCGTGGCGGTCGGCGTGGGAAACGGCGATGTACTTACCGTGTCCGGTGCCAGCAACGTCGTCAATACGCGGCAGGGTGATGACCTGCTCCTGGTGAGTGGGGATGCTAATCGCGTGAGTCTTGGCAACGATCACGACTCGATTACCGTTACCGGCGCCAGCAACATCATCTATAACAGCGTGGACAACGGCATTGAGAATGGCATGGATGAGATTGAGATCCGTGGCGTCAACAATACCGTTGTGTCGGGATATCAGAATCTGGGCAACGACGACATCTTGCTCGCGGGCGCGTCGAACGTGGCCGATGCCCGGCAGAGCAATAATAACCAGCTCCTCCTGGCGGACCAGGGCGTCGAGAACACGATTTACGGCGGCTGGGTTGGCATGGAGGCCATCGCGACATCCGATGCCATCCATCCGACGATGATCATGGGCATGGGCGAGGACAGCGTGACCATTGCCGGCGCGGTGGGCGGTCATTTCTCCCTCGGCGGCGGCAACGACCATATGACGGTGACCGGCGGCACCGGGCATGACATCAACCTCGGCACCGGCGCCGATGAGATTACGCTCCGGAGCACCTATGAGACGATTTACGCCGGTACCGGCGATGACACCATCGTTTTCGACGGCCAGTCGGCGGGGACGAATACCGACGGCTTCAACTACGTCGATCTCGTCGAGGACAACAACCTCGTCAGCATCAACGGCGGCGACGGCCATACCACCATTATCGGCGGCGTCTCGGCCGACAGCATCTTCTTCACCGGCGGCGACGTCGAGCAGGACGTCCTGAACATGGGCGCCGGCAACGACTTCATCAGTCTCGACGGCACGGCCCGTGGCAACAACACCAGCATCTACGGCGCGGTGGGCGACGACAGCGTTTACGCCGCCAAGGCCGAGCAGCTCATGGTGGACGGCGGTACCGGCGATGATTCCATCATCATCGAGGATGCCCGTTACAACACCATCGTGTCCGGCGCCGGCGACGACTCCATCACCCTGGGCACCGCCGGGACCGATACCTCCACCGGGTACAACGTGGTCAACCTCGGCGGCCTGGAAGGCAATACGGGGCACAACGTCGTCTCCATCGGCGGCGGCCTGACGAACAATATCGTCTATGGCGGCGCCGAGAAGGACATCATCGACCTCGGCACCTCCGGCGGCCGCAACGAGGTCAGCCTGCGGGCGAAGAATTCCACCGTCATCGCCGGCGTCCGCGACGATACCATCACTGGAGCCAAAGGCGGCAAGGACGTCATTGACGGATCAAAGGTCCAGGCGGGCAAGGAAGTCGTCATCGAGGGATACAACATCGCCGACAAGGATGTGCTGGCCGGCACGCAGGCGTTCACCAACGCGGCGGGCGGCCTCCTGCAGGCGGCCTTCGTGGGCGAGACGTCTGTCTTCAAGGCGGACGGCACGATCCTCACCGGTCAGGCCGGCACCTTCAACGCCAACATCACCCCGACCGAGGGCGACAACGGCGTCCAGGTCTACGTCCGCGACACGCTCAACGCCGGCACTACGCAGGCCGTCTGGTACGCGACCAGCTACGGCTCCAATATGAACGGAGCGAAGGACAGGATCAAGGTCGCCATGGTCATGACCGGCGCCAACAACGAGGCGGTCGATACCATCATCGGCGGCGATCTCGACGATACCATCTACACGGGCACCGGCGATATCGTGGCCGGCGGCCGGGGCAACGATTCCATCGTCAATACGGCGCCGCTCAACGCCTCCCGCGAGGAATTCGGCATCAACCGTTACTCCGGCAAGGATACCGTCCAGAACTTCGACGGCGGCTTCGGCGCGACCGACGACGCGGTCCTCTTCTACGAGAACACGCTGCTCAACGGCACGACCGCCAGCTATGACGGTGCCGGGACATTGACCATCAACAACGGCAGCGGCAGCCTGGCGCTCCAGCTGGCGGACGGTGCCGACAGCATCGCGGCCCATGTGGTGCTGAAAAACGGCATGGACGGCGCCAGTGAGCGGTTGACGGCCATCGCCGCCAACGCGACCGAGGTCGTTACCGACGCCACGGTGGCGAAGTATTTCTACGGCTCGAAGAACGGCGGCAGCGCCATCGACGCTTCAGCTCTTTCTCAGGGTGTCCGGGTCGATCTTGGCAACACGGGCCGTTACTTCGAGGCGGCGGAGAACTACAGCTACATCACCGCGGTCAAGGGTTCCGACAACGGCGCCAACTTCCTCGTCGGCAACGGCGCGGCCAGCGAGACGCTGACCGGCGGCAACGGCCAGTTCAATACCCTGTACGGCGGCGGCGCGGCGAACGACGTCCTGGTGGGCGGCGGCACTGACCTGCTCGGTCTGGCGGCGCAGGACAACTTCTATTTCGGTCAGAGCGACGGCAAGGATGTCATC
>JAEEGN010000061.1 GCA_016280345.1 Selenomonadaceae bacterium
GACGAAGGCGCGGCTCTCGCGCCGCACGCGGTCCGCCGCCCCGCCCCCGGTCAGGCCGAGATCTGGCAGCAGCGCCGACGGGTTCCGCTCCAGTTCGTCGAAGACAAGCCCGTATTTTTCCGCCCAGAGGTCGTAAAGGGCCGGCGTTTTCCCGTTGGCGAGCCGCAAAAGGTGCAGGATCTCGCCGACCAGGAGGTCGCCGGCGGGCGCTTCGCCCAGTACGTGCAGCCCCACGTGAATCTCGCTGTCCTTGAGCTCCTCGATGACTTCGTGCAGCTCGGCCAGGTATTCGGAAAAGCCGGCGTCTTCGGTGGTGTGCAGCGACTCGTCGAGCTTCGTCTCCTTCGCCAGCTGGCGAATCCGTTCCTCGAGGGCCGCCGCCTGCCCGCTGTCCTTGCCCTGGAACTGGCTGTACTCGTCCGCCATCTTTTCCAGCTCCGCCATCTCGTCGAAAGCCCCGGCCTCGGCCACGGGCGCCGGCAGGTAGCCGATGAGGCAGGCCGAGGAACGGCGCTTGGCGATGATGCCCTCTCCGGAAATCGTCATCAGGTAGGGATAGATATTCGGCAGGCGGCCCAGGGCGGCGTCGGCGTAGCTCCCGGCGTCAAGGCCCGCGGCCTTCCCCGGCAGCCATTCGAGGTTCCCGTGGGTGCCGAGATGGATCACCGCGTCGGCCCGGAAGACCTCCCGCAGCCAGTAGTAGAAGGCCAGGTACTGATGCGTCGGCGCAATCATCGGGTCGTGATAGGCCCGCGCCGGATCCATGCCGTACTGGCGCGCCGGCTGCACCGTCATGAAGACGTTGCCGTTCATCGTGCCCGGCACCAGGATATTGCCCTCGTCAGACAGCATGACGCTGCCCGGCGGCTCGCCCCACTGCGCCGTCATCTTCTGCCGCGCCTCTTCCGGCAGCGTCCCGAAGAAGGCCGTATATTCCTTCGCCGACAACTTCTGACATTCCTCGGCCTGGGCGTCGGTCAGCAGCGACAGGTCGTTGGTGGCGTGGGAGGTCATGAGGCGGATGAGTTCCTCCGCCGTGGCCGGCAGGAAATCGACAGCGTAGCCCGCCTCCTTCAGGCGCGACAGCAGGCGCCGCGCGCTCTCCATGGTGTCGAGGCCGGAAGCGCTGCCGATGTTGTAGTTCTTCGGCGGGTAATTGTGGAAGATCAGCGCGACTTTCTTGTCCTCGTTCCGCAGGCGGCGCAGCCGCGCCCAGCTCTTCGCCTTCGCCACCATCGCGGTCAGGCGCTCCGGCAGCGGCGTGTACTCCATCGCGCCGTCGGGCAACACGTTCCGCCCGGCGATGGGAACGCCGTGCAGCGCGCCGTCCAGTTCCGGCAGCGCGACGGCGATGGACGTCTCCACGGCGTTCAGCCCCTCGGGGTTCTCCTGCCAGGCCTCCGCCGTCGTCAGCAGCGTGTAGGCCGTCAGCACCGGCACGCCGAGTTTTTCCAGCTCGTCCGCCGTCAGGCTCCCGTTCCCGACCTGCGAGAACTTCATGGTGCTGACCAGGGCGTCAATGGCCGTTTTCCCGTCCGCCGTGAAGAAATCCGCGATGACCTGGCGGACGCTGGGCATGCCCAGGGATTCGTCGGGCAGCTGATTGGTGAACACGGCGACGGCGTTGCAGCCCTGCCGTTCCGCTTCGGCGAGGAAGGCGGCCGGATAGGCGAGGTCATCCCAGATCCACTCATCGCGGTAAAACAGCAGCCCCAGCGCCGGCCGGTCCGCCTGCCAGAACCGCGCCCGATAGCCGGCGAAGTCCGTCGTGAAGCCCTCGGGCAGCTCCGGGTGGTAGATGCCGGCCCAGCAGCGCGGCTTCGGCTCTTCCGGTGCCGGCACCGACGCGTCGCGCAGCGAGGCGGCGTAGAGCCAGAAATTCCGGAAATTTTCCGCCCCGCCGTAGAAGGTATAGCCCTTCAGCCGTGCCGCCACCGGCGGTTCCACGCCCGCCCCCCGTTCCTCCGACGCGCCCTCCACCGCGGCCAGCAGGTACGGGATATTGTGCGCCGCCAGGAACGACCGGCAGGATTCCCAGAAGGCCGTCTTCGAGATGTTCTTGAAGAAGCGTGCCACCACGAGGCTCGCGCCGCCCAGCTTCCGCTCCCAGACGTAGTTCCACTCGCTGGAATCCTCCAGCTTCACCGCCATGCAGAGGTCGGAGAGGGCCTCCTCGTCCTGCAGCGCCAGGCAGGCGTTCTTCATGCCCGCGTAGCGGCGGCTGTCGTTCGTCAGGTAGATGATCTTGATATCCATCGCGGGATGCTCCTTTCCCTTTAGAACAGCTCCGGGTAAACCAGCTTCGCCATTTCCTCCACCGCATCCGGATAGCGGATGCCGGGGCTCAACAGGAAATGTTCCTGCGAGAGATAGAACATCTTCCCGTTCTTAATGGCGGGAATCGTCTGCCAGGCGGGATTCAGCGCGATGGTGTTGTCCATGCCGCGCTTCACCTCGTCAATCTTGCCCATGCTGGTGACGAAAAGGATTTCCGGGTTCTGCTCCACCAGCGTTTCAATGCTGTAGGGGGCGGAATCGGGATTGCTCTCCAGTGGCGCCATGCCCGACGCCACGTTCACGAACTCCAGCATCTTCGCCGCCGAACCCGCGATGCTCGTATCGAGCTGCACGCTGAGCCCCTGCGCCGTGCTGTGCAGGATCGCCACCCGCCGCTTCTCCCTGGGGATACGGTCATGGATGGCCTTGATCCTGTCGTCCATGTCCTTGATCAGCGCCTCGCCCTTTTCCTTCTCGCCCGTCACCTGGCTGAAAACCCGAACCTCGTTCTTCACTTCCTCATAGTTCTTCATGTCGATGACAAGACACGGGATCTTGTTGATCTCCAGCGACTCCAGGAGCTTCTCGTTCATCCCCTTGTTGGCGATCACGAGGTCGGGCCCACAGGCGAGCAGCTTCTCGAGGTCCACGTTGTACACGCGCCCGATGCTCGTCCGGTCCTTCGCCCAGTCCGGCAGCGACTTCGAGTCGGGCCGTCCCACCACGTCGCCGCCCACCGCGTGCAGCGGCTCCAGGAACGACGCCGAGGTCACCACGATGCGCTCCGGCTTCTTCGCCAGCGTCACCGTGCGCCCCATGTCGTCCGTAATGGTAGCGAAAGCCGCCGCGGCGCCCGTCTCCTTCTTTTCCGGCCCGCCCCCGCAGCCGATGGCCATTGCCAGAACCGCGACGCAGAACAGCGCCGCCCATGCCCGCAAAATCCGTCTCATATCGCGTCCTCCCATCCCCATAATCCTGCCGGCAAGAATTCAGCCATGAATCCTACCCTTTGAATTCAATATAAGGCGAAGCCGGGACGGTGTCAAGATTTATCTTGTATTCACTTTTCCGGACGGTATCCGCAAAAAAACCGCCCGCCGCTTTTCCGCGGCGGGCGGTTGCTTTTTTCTATTCGAAGGGATTGACCGCCGGGTCGATGGCGGTGACCTGGTTCTTGCCCTTGACGCGCTTGGACTGGTACAGGGCCTGGTCCACGCGGTGGAACAGCGACAGCGGCGTGTCCCCCGGCGCCGATTCCGTGACGCCGACGGACATCGTGATCCGCCTGCCGTCCGGTAGCACGTGCAGGGCGGCGACGGACTTCTGGATGCGATGGGCCACGGTCTTCGCCGCCGCCAGCCGGGTATCGGTCAGGATGGCGAGGAACTCATCGCCGCCCCAGCGCCCGGCGGCGTCGAGCTGCCGGACGTTCTGCCGGAGGACGCCGGCCACGCCCTTCAACGCGTCGTCGCCGACCTCATGGCCGTAAGAATCATTGATGACCTTAAAATCGTCCACGTCCATCATCAGGACGGAGAAAACGGTTTCCTCCCCCTCCGCCGGCGACAGGGCATGGGCCAGCAGCGTCTCGATCTCGCCCCGGTTCAGCAGCTCGGTCATGCGGTCCCGCTGGGCCAGCCAGGTAAGGTTGCGGTTGGATTCCTCCAGTTCCGCCGATACGGCCTGGACGAAATGCACCAGACGGTGGAGAATCTGCGCCTGGTCGTTATAGCGGGGAGAAAAGCGCGTAATCCCGACGGGCGGCAGGGCGTCCCGGTCCCCCTCGCGCATCCCGGCCAGCACCAGCGTCATGTTGCAGATCAGGAGCTCGCCGTTGTGCCGCACCAGCTCGCCGCTGGAGTAGAGGCCGGCGGAACGGAACGCGTCCCGCCCCGGCGCCAGTTCCTGCGCCACGTCGTCATGGAGGAGCATCCAGCGGGCGTAGCAGCTGACGACGAAGACGCCCTGGGGGCGGAAGGCGGCCAGGCGCTCCCAGAGGCCGGCGGCGTTGGCCATGATGCGGTCGGGGTTGGCATAGGCGAGCCGTGCCTTGTCGCCTTCCCGCAGGGCCCCGCTGAAAACCACCGCGCCGTCGTCCCGGACGGCGATGGGGTGGCGGGCCAGGGTGAGGTCGTCCCGCTGCACGTAAAGAGGGAACGTCAGCGTCTCCATGACGAAGTTCTCGCTATTTTTCAGTCCCAGGTATTTCTCGTACATCTTCATCGCCGGCTGGCGGTTGAACTGCTTTACGGTATAGCTGTCCTCCATTTCCGTGATGCCCAGGCTGTAGCCCAGCGGCTCCCAGCCGAAACCCTGATGGATCGACACGTGCAACTCGGTCCCGCTGAAGAAGACGGCGACGACGCCGGTGGCGAGGGATTTCCCGTTGACGTGGACCGGGCCGTCCGCCCCGAGGCCGGAATCGTTGAGCACGCGGCCGAAGAAGGGAATCGCGGCGTCGGCCTGGGACGCCAGCTTCAGGAACGGCGTCATGTCAAGGCGGATGTCGGAGAACATCAGCTCCACCGCCGCCACGTTCTGGATTTCGTGCAGGCGGTCCAGGAAGCGCCGGCCCATTTCCTCAATGCTCAGGCTCCCGTGGTCCAGCACCATCGCCTCGACGCGGGAAGAGCCAAAGACGCGGAGCGTCAGCACGGTGCCCTTTTTGACCAGGCGGCCGTCCATGACGCGGACGCTGGTGAGCCCGCCGACGATGACGGCGTCGGGGTAGTCCCGCTGCAGCGGCTCCATGACGTCCGACAGAATCTGCGACTCCCCATAGCCCCCCTGGACGACGAAGAGCAGCCCGTCGTATTTGCCGTAGGCCGCGACGGCAGCGCGCGCCTCATCCAGCGAAGCGGCCACCGCTTCCGGCCCCTCTATGAGATACGAAATCTGTTTCATGCGTTACACCTTCCCGTCTTGCGAGGCGATTCTCACACCGAACTTTCTTCTTATTGTACCAGTTTTCCCCGAAAATGTCTCCCGGAAAAAACGCCCCTCACGCCGAGATGGGGTCGATGTCGATCCAGACGTCGTCGCGGCGATGGAGCCCCTGGGCGCGCAGGAAGTCCTGCACCGCCGGGAGGTTGCCCGCCTTGATGAGCAGGCAGAAGCGATAGACGCCCCGGTACTTCCGGACGAGGGCCGGGGCGGGGCCGAGAATCTGCTGCCGGCGGTCCCCGGGGAAAGCGCGTTCAAAGGCGTCGCGCACCTGCTCGGCCGCGCCCCGCGCTTTGGCCTCGTCTTCGCGCAGGAAGGTCAGCTTGACGAGGCGGCAGAAGGGGGGGAAGAAGAGCTCCTGCCGCAGCGCCGCCTCCTGCCGGTAGAACCCTTCGTAGTCCTGCCGGAGGGCGCACTGGACGGCGTAATGCCCGGGGTTATAGCACTGGACCAGCACCCGGCCGGGAATATCGCCGCGCCCCGCCCGGCCGGCGGTCTGGGTGATGAGGGTGAAGCAGCGCTCCGCCGCCCGGAAGTCGGGCAGATTCAGCGAGGCGTCGGCGCTGATGATGCCGACGGTGGTGACGTTGGGAATATCGTGGCCCTTCGCCACCATCTGCGTGCCCAGCAGGATATCGTATTCGCCCCGGCGGAAGGCGTCCAGAATTTCGGCGTGGGCGAATTTCCGCTGGGTGGTGTCGCGGTCGAGGCGGACGACGCGGGCCTCGGGAACGAGGCTTGCCAGCTCCTGCTCCAGTTTCTCGGTGCCGGAGCCGAAGTAGCGGATATAGCGGCTGCCGCAGGAGGGGCAGACGTCCGGCGGCGTCTCGTGGGCGTCGCAGTGGTGGCAGGCGAGGCGCCCGTCCCGGTGATAGACGAGGGGCAGGCCGCAGAAGCGGCAGACCGCGACGTAGCCGCAGGAGCGGCACATGATGAAGGTGGAGTACCCGCGCCGGTTCAGCATCAGGATGACCTGACGGCGGGCGGCGACGGTCTCATGGATGGCGGCCTGCAGGGGCCGGGAAAGGATCTGGCGGTTGCCCTGGCGAAGCTCCCGGCGCATATCGACGCACTCCACCGCCGGCAGGGGGCGGCGCTCCACCCGGTGAGGCAGGGTGAGAAAGGACAGTTGCCCCGCCTGCGCGAAATGAAAGGTTTCCAGAGAGGGCGTGGCGCTGCCCAGCAGCAGGACGGCCCGGTGGATGCGGGCCAGCGCCGCCGCCACGGTGCGGGCCTGATAGCGGGGCGCCTCGTCCTGCTTGTAGGACATATCCTGCTCCTCGTCCATGATGATGAGGCCCAGCCGCGCCGCCGGCGTGAACAGGGCCGAGCGGGCGCCGATGATGACGCCCGCCTCTTCGCGGCGGATGCGGAAGTAAGCGTCGTTGCGCTCGGCCACGGACAGGCCGCTGTGGATGACCGCGATGTCGCCGGCGAAGGATTCCCGGAAGGCGCGCACCAGCTGTCCCGTCAGGGCGATCTCCGGCACCAGGACGATGACGCTCTTCCCCATGCTCAGGCAGGCGCGGGTCAGGCGCATGTAGACTTCCGTCTTCCCGGAGCCGGTGACCCC
>JAEEGN010000004.1 GCA_016280345.1 Selenomonadaceae bacterium
CAGCGACCTTCCCACCGTCCTCATCGGCGAGCGCATCAACCCCAGCGGCCGCAAGAAGCTGGCCGCCGAGATCAGGGAGGGCTCGCTGCTGTCGGTGAAGAAGGAGGCTCTGGGGCAGACCCGGGCCGGCGCCGGCGTCCTCGACGTCAACATGGGCGTCCCCGGCATCGACCAGGCCGCCGCCATGCGCCGCGCCGTCAGCGAACTGGCCCAGATCACCACCACGCCGCTGGCCATCGACACCAGCGACGCCGACGCCCTCGAAGCCGGACTGCGCGTCTATCCCGGCCGGGCTCTCGTCAACTCCGTCAGCGCCGAGCCGGAGCGACTGGCGAAATTTCTGCCGCTGGCGAAGAAATACGGCGCCGCCATCCTCTGCCTGCCGCTGACCGCCGCCGGCGTCCCCAGGACCGCCGAAGAGCGGGTGGCGGCCGTCGAAACCATCCTCGCCGCCGCCCGGGAAGCCGGTCTGTCCGACGACAGCTTCCTGCTGGACGGCCTGGTGATGACCGTTGCCGCCGAACCCGGCGCCGCCCGGGAGACGTTGAAGACGTTGGCACTTTACCGGGAAAAATTCGGCTTCCCGTCCACCATGGGCCTCAGCAACATCTCCTACGGCCTGCCGGGGCGGCCCCTCATCAACAGCACCTTCTTCGCCATGTGTCTGGCCGCGGGCCTCGACGCCCCCATCATGAACCCCTACGACGAAGATATGCAGCGGGCCCTTGTCGCCAGCGCCGCCCTGCTGGGGCAGGATCCCAACGGCCGCGCCTACTCGAAGCGGATGGCGGCCGAGAACGCCCCCGCTGCCGCCGCGCCGGCGGACAACGCCCCGCAGGACGTCATTGCCGCCATCAAGGCCGCCGTCCGGGACGGGGCCAAAGAAATGGTGGCCGGTCTGGTGGAAAAGGCGGTGGCCGAGGGCCGTACCCCCCATGAGATCACCGAGAACGCCCTGACCGCCGCCATGAACGAGATCGGCGAGGCCTTCGGCGCCGGCCGCGTCTTCCTGCCGGAGGTTCTGCTCTCGGCCGAGACGATGAACGCCGCCTTTGCGAAAATCAAGGAAATCCTGCCCGCCGAAAAGACGGAGCCCCTCGGCACCGTCGTCCTCGCCACCGTCAAGGGCGACGTCCACGACCTCGGCAAGAACATCGTCGGCGCCCTGCTGGCCAACAGCGGCTTCGATGTCCATGACCTGGGCAAGGACGTGGCCCGCGAGACCATCGTCCGGGCGGCGAAGGAACTGGACGCGGACATCGTGGGCCTCAGCGCCCTGATGACTACCACCATGACCGAAATCGGTCCCGTCGCCGCCGCGCTCCGGGAAGCCGGCGTCCGGGCCAAAGTCATCGCCGGCGGCGCCTGCGTCACCGAGGAATACGCCCGGGAAGCCGGCGCCGACTACGCCCCCGACGGCGTGGCCTGCGTGCGTATCGCCCGGGGGATCGTGGGAAAATAGAATAGTAACACCGGAAAAAAAGAGTGACGGCCAAACAAAACCGGCCCGAGCGCCGCTTTGACAGCGGTTCTTCGGGCCGGTTTTTGATTGCTTTTTTCCGTATTACTGCTCCTCGCGGGCGATGGAGGGCCAGCCGGTGCCCAGGTCTTCGTAGGAGAACCATTGGGTGTCCTCGTCCCAGGTGAAGCGATAGCGGTGACGCTCCTGCGGGCGGCCGTCGAGATAGATGCTCTCGATGGCGAGGATCAGGTCGCCGTCCTCGGTGGCCACGAACTGCGGCACGCCCTGGAAGTTGTTGTAGTAGCTCTGGCTGTCAGCGTAAATCACGAGGCGCTTGCCGGCGCGGTCGTAACCCAGCAGGTAGGCGCGGGCGCTGGACTCGAAGGCGTAGAACAGGTTGCCGTTGGAGGTGTCCTTGAAGACGAGCAGGGAATAGCCGCCCTGGATTTCCGGGTAATAGGCGTCAAAGACGCGCGCCTTGCCCAGGGTGGCGATGAGGTGATAGCGCTGGTCGTCGGGCTTCACCAGCAGGCGGCGGACCTGGATGATCATTTCGCCGTCGTTGGTGGTGAAGTTGTTCGACCAGGCTTCGGTGTCGCTCAGGTTTCCCGTGGCGTAGGGAATCTGGTAGATTTTCTGGAAGGAATCGGCGGCGAAGGCCGTCGCCGAGGATAGCAGCACGCCGGCGAGCAGCGCGGCGATTTTCTTTTTCACGTTCAGCTTCATGGAATGGCCTCCTGTCGTATCAGGTCGAAGTCCGGCGCTTGAAGTCGGCCCGGATTTCCTCGCCCTTCTTCACGATCTTCTCGCGGAACTCCGCCTTTTTCGCTTCGCGCATCTTCTTGCGCGCTTCGCTCTCCAGCTCTTTCTGGACCTTGATGGCCTCGTCCACTTCGGCGGCGACGGTAGCGGCGTCGTAGCGGGTGATGGTCGGCTTGTACGGCGCCAGTATGGCGTCCAGCATCTTGCCGTCGGTCTCCTGGGCCAGCGCCACCAGAGCCACGTCGCCGTCATGCAGATTCTCGGTCACCTGCTCGATCATCGAGGCGCCCTGGCGCGCGTCATCGGTGTCCTTGATGCGGCCGATCAGCGAGCCCATGGCGCCGCCGAACAGCATCCCCAGCGGGCCGCCCAGCACGCCGACGACGAGCCCGATCAGGCCGCCGAGGCGGGTATCGTCGGTGGTGGTGACGCCGGAGTCGGCGCAATCGGCCACCACGATACGCCCGTCCCGCTTCTTGAGCAGCGCCAGCTGGGCGATGATGCAGGACTGGTTCAGCATGTTGTTCTTGACCTCGGAGAAGGCGCGGTAGGCCTCATTCTCGACCTCGAACACGGCGGTTACGACATTTTCCATAGAATATCCCTCCTGTGATTCATGTGGTGTATCATGAGAATGCGCGGCGGTCGTCGCCGGCGCATTCCGCTTTCACGATTACTCGGTTCCCGGCGCGGCGGAAAGGCAGGAGAAATCCGTCATCTACTGCTGCCGGGAAAAGCCCCTCCAGGAAGCGAGCATCAGATTCTTCATGCCGTCCGGCCGCATTTTCGCTTCGCGGAGCATCTGGAGAGAGCGCCAGCCGATCAGTGCCGGGAGCTTCCCGCTGCCGCTTGCCGAATATTGCGCCTTGAGGACGGCATCGACGTCGCTCTGGGTCAGGGCGCGGCCGTTCCGGTCCACGGCGTGGTCGAAGACGGCCTCCGGCGTCCCCTGTTCCTGATAGATGGCGTAGTTCCCGTATTTCGAGGCGAAAGTCTGGACCTGGAGACTGCCGTTTTGCAGGGAAACGCTCTGGAGCGCGACGCGGAAGCCGGCGTCGCCTATGCGCAGCAGCGTCGAGACGGCGTAGTAGGTGATGCCACGCGCCGCGTCGCGGTAGGTGCCGTCCAGATACTGGAGGTTTGGCGTGATCTCGTCGTCGGTGTAGAGGATGGCGATGGGGACAAGCTGCTGGCCGTCCTCGCTGACCTCGTAGCCGTAGAGCGTCCGGTCGACGGGAACGGAGGCGATGGCCTCCCAGGCCGAGCGTTCTTTGATGCCGGCGCTCTCCGCCGCTTCCGGCACGCCGTCCCGGGTGACCTGCAGGAACAGGAGCTCCAGCCGCCCGTTGCCGTCGAGGTCCGTGATTGCGAAATCCCCCGGTTCGCGCAGCCGCATTTCCAGGTCGTCGCCGTTTGTCAACGGCAGATCGAGTATGGTGTCGATCTGCGCTTCCGGCGTCGCCGCCGCTTCCGCCATGCTGCCGAAGCAGGCGGCCGCGAAGGCCAGGGCAAGGCATAAGCTCTTTTTCATTTTCATCCGGAAAACCCTCCTGACAGAAATCATAAACCGGTCACGCTGTTATATTTCGTCGCGCCGTCGGAAAATCCTGCCGGGGAACGATGTATTTACCGGACGGCGTTGTCCTCCCGCGCTCCCGCTTTCAGCCGGCAGATCAGCTGCGTCATCGTCCCCATCGGACAATAGACGCACCAGGAGCGCGGCTTGAAGGCGAGCATCGTCAAAAGGCCGAGGATGGCCGAGGTCAGCATCAGGCTGTAAAGGCCGAAGGCGAACTGCGCCACCCA
>JAEEGN010000062.1 GCA_016280345.1 Selenomonadaceae bacterium
AAATCCCCGGGCCTTGCCGGGGAGCCGGACGCCGACGACGGCGGACCGCTTCCGCCGACGCTCCTGCTCGTCATCCGGGCGCTGCAAGACGCCTGGGCGAAATATGTCAAGTCCGACGAGTTCCGGGAACTGCCCGCCGACGAACTGGGGGAGGCCCGACGGGTTGCCGCCGGCAACCGCAGCTCCTCGCGGCGGCAGCGGCAGATGGCGGCGGCCATTGCCTATCACGACGCGGCGCTGGCGGCCCGTGCCCCGGACGGGAAAGGGTGATGATCCGCGGCGCGGGACCAGGGGGAAACCGGAACAGGATTGGCGGCGAAAGCGTCAGGCTCTCGCCGCCTTTTCTTTTTGGCGTTTTTCGGAAATCGCGGCGGCGGGTGTTTGTTCCTGCGGCATCGACGCAGGGGAAATGGGCGCATCATTCGATGGCGCTTATGCCGGGCGGCGCTGCTCTGACGCAGGCGTGGCTGACAGCTTCCCCGGAACAATGCGCGGGACCGCCTCGCGGCAGCGTGGAGAACCCGGTTTCATCGCCAATTTTTATGATTTTCCCGCTTTTTATTCGCGTTTTTTCATAAAAGGGGCGTATAATCCCGTTCATGGCAGGGACAGGATGCTTGCCGGGATTCCAGAAACAGAAAGAGGTACGGTTCATGAAGAAACGATTCCGGGGTTTGGCGCGGCGGACACTCATCCTCCTGCTGCCGCTGCTGCTGCTCCTGCAGGCGGCGGCGCTGGCGGCGGACCTTCGGGGCGTCCGGTTCGGCAGCAGCGAGGAGCGCGATCGCGTCGTCTTTGACGTTTCCGCGGCGCCCCGCTATGAGGCGAAGGCTGAACGGAACGGCCAGCGTGTCGTCGTGGATTTCGTGGGCCTGAAGGACCCGGGAAAGGTCAAGCCGGTCATCAGGAGCGAGCTCATCCAGCGCGTTACCTGGCAGAAGAACGGCCAGAACCTTCGGGTGGTCTTCGATCTCAGCGAGCCGGCCGATTTCACCATCAAGGCGCTGAAAAATCCGGCCCGGGTTTTCATTGACTTCGCCAAGTTCTACGAGCGGGAGACGGATTGGGACCCCGCGCCGGGGCTGAAGGCCAAGACGTATTTCCGCCGGGACGGGCGGGGCCTGCTGTCGGCGTTCTTCCTCGACGTCGATCCCGCGAAGTACCGGCTGGAGCCGGTGCTGGCCAACGGCGAAGTCCTGGGGCGCCAGACCGTCAAGGGCATGTCGGATGATACGCAGGCGGCGGCGGCCATCAACGCTTCTTATTTCGAGCCCAGCGGGGAATTTTCCGGCGTCGTCCGCATGGACGGTACCGTCATCGGCACGACCTATTTCACTCGCAGCGCCCTGGGCATCAAGCCCAACGGGCGGCCCTTCATCGCGCCGGTGTACTATGACGCTACCGTCAGGATCGGCTCGGCCGCGGTGCGGGTTTCCGGCGTGAACATCGAGCGGGGCGAGAACAGCCTGATCATCTATAACCGTTACTACAACCCGACGACGGAGACGAATCGGTTCGGCCGCGAGTTCACGGTGCAGAACGGCCGGATCACGAAGATCCAGCAGGCTAACTCGGTCATCCCCAGGGACGGCTACGTGATCTCGGTCCACGGTTCGGCGCGGGACGCTTTCGTCCGGGCCCGTGTGGGCGACCAGGTCACGCTGACCGAGGACCTGGGGCCCCAGTGGGTGAACGTGCCCACCATTGTCAGCGGCGGTCCGGTCCTGGTGAAGAACGGCCGTCCGCACGTGACCGTCGCGGAGGAGCAGTTCCCCGATGATATCGCGGTGGGCCGGGCGCCCCGCACCGGGCTGGCGCTGCTCCCCAACCGCCACATTCTGCTGGCGGTGGTGGACGGGCGGCAGTCCTCGTCCATCGGCTGCACGCTGGACGAGTTCGCCGAGCTGCTGGTAAAGTTCGGCGCCCGGGAGGCCATCAATTTCGATGGCGGCGGCTCCAGCGAGATGGTGATCGGCGGCCAGATCATCAACAATCCCTCGGACGGTCACGAGCGCAAGGTGGCCAACGCTTTGGCGGTCATGAAAAAATAGGCACTAGGAATCCCGACCGAAAAGGGATATAATAGACAAGAAACGGACAGCGAGGGGGGAACGGCGTGCGCAGGGGTTATGTCTTGGCCGCCGGCCTGACGCTGTTGCTCCTCGTCTTCTGGTTGTTCCGGCAAAGTCAGACGGTGGACGAGACCGCTGTCATCGGCGGCGAGGTCACCTGGGCGGTCCAGCCGGGCGACGAAGTCACGGAGGGCAGCGAGCTTGTCCGGGTGGCGGCGCTCTCCGGCGGCGAGGCGGTGGCGGCGCGCGCCCGATGGCGCGGCGTCGTCAGGGAAACGCGGGTCGCCTCCGGCGACCGCATTATGTCCGGTACGGTCATTGCCCGTATCGAGAAAAAATGAGGTGAATTTCCTTTGCATAGATTGATGAAACGCGTTCTGGCAACTCTGGCGGCTTCGGCGGTGTTCCTTTTGGCGCCGGCCGCGACGATGGCCATGCCGGAGATCATGCCGCTGTCTGAAGTCGAGGAGGGCATGGTGGGAACGCTCTATACCGTGGTGGACAGTTCCGGCGAGATTTCGAGCTTTGACGCGCAGGTGCTGGGGACGATGAGCGTTTCCGACCGGACCTATATCGTGGTTCGCAGCGATGGTCCCTTTGCCGATACCACCGGCGGACTGGTGCAGGGCATGAGCGGCAGCCCGGTCTATATCGACGGCCGGCTCATCGGCGGGGCCTCCATGACGTTGACCGGCATGGACCCGCATACATTCCTGATCACGCCCATCGAGGATATGCTGGAAATCTGGAAGTTTCCCGATACGAAGAATCAGACGCGGCCGGCGGCCATCGACCTGAAGAAAGTGGCCGAGGAGCAGGCGAAGAAGGATGAGGAAGCGGCGGAAAAGGCCGCGAAGGAAGGCGGCAAAGAGGCCGCAGCGGGAGAAGCCGCGAAGGAAGCGGCGGAAGGGCCGGACGGTGCTTCCCCGGAAAAGGCGGCGAATGCCTCCGCCGCGGGGGAGAAGGACGGGAAGGAAACGGTGAAGGCCCCGGCGGACGGCGATTCCTCTGCCGCGACGCCGGAAAACGAGAGAGCGAAAGACGAGAACCCGGAAAGCAAGAAACCGGAAGCCGATAAACCGGATGACAGGAAACCGGATGACAGGAAACCGGAAGACAAGAAACCGGATGACAGGAAACCGGAAGACAAGAAACCGGAAGACAGGAAACCGGAAGCCGGAAAATCCGAGCGCCGGGCGCCGGAGAAACGGGAGTATCCCTCCGCCGGACGGGAGCCGGAGTACAAGACGACGCTGTATGCCGGCGGGTTCCAGGGACTGGCGATGGATTTCCTGCAGAAGACGCTTGCACCGCTGGGATTCAAGGCGGAGCCCGCGTTCAGCGACAACGGCGGCGCCGGCGCTTACGTCACCGATTATGACGCCGTGCTGGAGCCGGGGGAGCCGGTGGGCGCGGCGGTTATCTTCGGCGATTTTTCCCTGGCGGCGACGGGCACGGTGACGGCCGTGGACGACAACCGCATCCTGGCCTTCGGCCATCAGTTCCTGCGCCGCGGCAACGTCAACTACTTCATGACCGACGCCACGATCTTCGGTCTGGTGACCGGTCCCACCGACGGCCGCAAGATCGCCCGGAACAACCGCATCATCGGCCGCATTAACCAGGACCGGATGGCTGGCATCGGCGGCGTTCTCGGCACATTCCCCACGGTGGTGCCGATCCGCCTCACGGTGGAGGACAAGTCCCTGGGGCGTTCCAACAGTTACGCGGCTTCCATGGCTTACGATGAGACGCTCCTGCCGGCCCTTTCCACCGCGATTTCCTACGCGGGACTGGACCGGACCACGGATCATCTGGCCCAGAGCACGGTCCGGGTGAACTTCTCGATTCGCACGAATGCCGTGGACAGCGGCGTCGTGGAGCGGGCCAATATGTTTTACGCGCCCGCGGACGTAGGGCAGGTGGCTTTCAACGACCTGACGCAGGCGATCGGGCTCATCTGCACCGATGCCGATCGGGAGAACGACGTGCTCGACATCAGGGTCGATATGGTCTCGGAGGCGGAACGCCGTACCGCTTCGCTGCTGTCGGCCATTCCCGAGCCCACCGCGGCGAAGCCGGGGGAGACGGTGAATTTCAAGGTCACGCTGAAGCCCTACCGGGCGGAGAAGGTCACTTTGACGGTGCCCTTCACCGTGCCCAAGCGGCAGCAGTACGGGGCGATGCATCTGAATCTTCACGGCGGCGGGCTCATCTCGGTGGAGCAGCTCATGGCCGCGCTGCAGTCGGAAATGGGGATTCAGGAGACTTCCAGGAACGGCGGCGCGACGAAGAGTACGGCGGACCGCCTCAAGGAACTGATGGAGGCGCCGGCGAACAACGAGATCGTCATCGAGCCGGGCGGCGGTCCGGTCCCGTCGGAAAAAGAGCAGGCGGCGGCCATCCGGGAGGCGATACGCCGCCAGCAGGAGCTGGAGGAGGCCGGTGAGGCGGAGCCGGCGAAGGACGAAAAACCGGCCCAAACGAAGTTCGCCACCGATTACGTCATAGAAAACAGTATTCATGCGGTCCTGGACATCCAGCGGCCGTGAGATTCCGAGGAGGTCGTTCAAAATGCCTTATATTGAAGCGAAACTGACGGTCACCATGGACCTGGGCAAGCGGGAGGTCCTGCAGAAGAAGCTGACGGACGCCGCGGCGGAGGCGCTGGGAAAGCCAAAGAAATTCATCATGGTGGGAATCGAGGAGCACTATCCGCTCTGGATGGCGGGCGAGAAGCTCACGAAGGGGGCCTGTGTGGCGGTCCGTCTGGTAGGGGATGCCCCGCGGGAGGCCTATGCGAACCTGACGAAGCGCATCTGCGATATCCTGGCCCAGGAGTTCGGCATCGCGGGCACCGCCGTCTACGTGACCTATCATCCCGTGGAATCGTGGGGCTGTGACGGCCATCTTTTCTGACGCGTCGTTTCCGTCCCCCGCGGCGAGGAAAAAGATTTCCTGCCGCGGGGGCGGGAAGCCGGGAAACGGAGAGGCCCGTGCCGCCGGAGAAAACAAAGAAGCCCATGCCGTTTTGCCTGGCCGGGCTTTTTTTCTTTTGGGGATATGGATTTTTTCAAAAATATGGTATAATGTGAACGATTAGCGAATCTGCCGGCGGGCGCACGCCTGCATCCGGGCCGGACAGCGGCCGGGGCAGAGGTTTTTGACGGGAGTTCATCGCGAGGAGGCGATTCACATTGGAGAGAAAATTGAAGATCCTGATCACGGACGATTCCAAGCTGCTCCGCAAGAAACTCCGGACGGAACTGGAGAATCTCGGCTGCGAAGTCATCGAGGCGGAGAACGGCAAGGAGGCCGTGTTGATTGACCTGCAGGAAAAGCCGGACGGCGTTTTCCTCGATATCGTCATGCCTGAGGTCGGCGGCATCGAGGCGTTGCAGGTCATGCGGGAAGTTCATCCGGAAATGCCGGTCATCATGCTTTCGTCCGCCGGGACGCCCCAAAAGCTGATGGAGACCCTGAAGCTGGGCGCGCTGGATTTCATCCAGAAGCCTTACACCAGCGCCCAGATCAAGAAGGCGTTGGAGGCGATCCGGAAGAAGGTGGAGCAGGATGAACAATAGCCCTTACTTTGCTCAGTATCTGCTCAATAACGGCGTGATTGAAGCAGACGAACTGCAGGGACTTCTGGCGAAGAGCCTGGACGCGAAGCCTACCCTGGCCCTTCTGGCGCTCCGGGAAGGCATGATTACCGGTCAGCAGTTGGCCGAGTTCAACGTGGCCGCTGATTTCGCGGGGCAGGCGTTGGGAAAGAAGCTCCTGACAGCGGGGCAGATCGAGAAGCTGAATCAGCTTGTGCCCAGCGACAGCCAGCGTTTCGCTCAGGTGTTGCTGGATGAAGGCCGTATGGATTGCCTGCGATTGGAGCAGCTTTTCAAGGAAAGCGACTCCTCTTCGGACCTCATCCGGGCCAGCGTCCGCCAGGTGGCCGGAGAGAGCCTGAAGGTGGAGTCGGTGGCCTACGGGGACTTCGCGGAGATCTTCATCCGCTCTTTCATCCGCTTCATGGATACGCCGGCGGTCATCGACAACCGGGAGCCGCTTCTGGGCGACCAGGACCAGTCGCATATCGTTTCCCAGCGTCTGATCGGCGATATTTCGATGACGACGGGCATCGTCACGGCCGATCCCATGTTCATCGAGATGGCCCGGCGGTACAGCCATGAGGACATCACGGAAATCGACGAGCTGGCCGCCGACAGCCTCACGGAGTTCCTGAACGTCGTGAACGGCCTGTTCGCCGTCGATATGGCCCGGCAGGACCGGGACGTCGACCTCGAAGCGCCGAAGATCGAGGCGAATCGCCTGCCCGTAGGCAACCATCAGCTCCTGCTGCGCATCCATACCGCCTTCGGCTCCTTCGTGCTGGTCATCGCCAGCGACGAGTTCGTGCTGAAGGAGAAGGATTGAGTTAATTACATAGAGGGAAAAGGGCCATCCTCCGCGACGGAGCGATGGTTCTTTTTTTATGGGCGGTAACAGGGGAACAAGCGCCCTTTGCGGGGAGCGGGGATTCGTGAAGATGATTCGCGTCCCGCGGAGCGGCATCAGGGTAGCGGATTGACGCCCGGTGACCAGTAAAAAAGCCTTCCCGAAAAAGGGAAGGCGGGCAAGGCTTTATTTGTCAGGCGGGGTTTCCCCGAGGGCGGGAGGTCCGCCGGCGGCGCTGTCCTCTGCGGCCGGCAGGGGGCCGGCGTCTTTCCGGGTCTTCGAGGCGGCGTAGATGTCCTCGATGACGAGGCGGATGATGACGATGACGGGGACAGCCAGGAACATGCCGGCGGTGCCAAGGAGGCTGCCGCCCAGCAGGATGCCCAGCAGGATGACGATGGGGTGCAGATGCAGCGACCGGCCCACCAGAAAGGGATAGAGGAAGTTGTGGTTGAGCTGGGTGATGGCGAGGTAAAAGATCATGGTCTGCAGCGCGATCCAGGGGGAAACGGCCGCGGTCAGTGCGGTGCCGAAGGCGGAGGCGATGGTCGGGCCGATGACGGGGATGAACTCGCTGGCGCCGGAGACCACGGCAAAGACCGAGGCGTAGGGGAGGCCACGGAAGGAGAAGTAGCAGAACACGATGATGCCCATCAGGAAGCAGATCGTGAGCTGGCTGGTGATGTAGATGTGGAGCGCCCGCAGGATGCGGTCGAACAGGCGGAAGACCCGCAGGTGATCCCTGGCCGGGAAGAGCCGGGTGATCCACCGCTGGATCTGGCGGCCGTCCTGCAGGAGGTAGAAGGCGGCAAACAGGATGATGACGGTGTCAAAGATTTTGGTGAAGAGGGAAATCAGCATGGTCAGCGACGATTTCACCGCCGTGATGGAAAGGGAGGCCAGTTCCGTCCAGAGTTCGTCGATTTCCTGGGACAACAGGCTGCCGGGCTCGAAGAGACGGTTGAGGTTGGCCGTAATCTCGGGGAGGTCCTGCGTGAATTTCTGTACCGAGTCGGCCAGGGTGGAGGACAGGATGGTAAAGAGACTGACAACCAGCGCGAGAAAGACGAACAGGCTGATGGCGGCTGCCAGGGAGCGCGGCATGGAACGGATGCGGTGCAGCCGGTCCACCAGCGGGTGCAGCAGCAAGTCGATGAGCAACGCGATGAAGACGACGAAGGCCAGATCCGGCAGCAGCCAGAAGGCGGAAAGGATGACCAGGAAACTCAGGGCGATGAGGAGCGATGTCCGGTGCTCGGTCCACATGGGAAAGACTCCTTTGGGAGAAAGATGCGCGGGCGCGGCTGCCGTTTCGTTGTCGAAAAGGAAACGCGCCCGGCTGCCTTCCCTATTATAGCATACCGGGCGCGTTTGTTGTGTTGTCATTTCCCTTTTTTCGCAAATTTCTTCGCGAGGGCGGGCCGACGGGGAGTCAGATCAGTCCCAGGGCCTTCATGTACTGCGGCAGGTTGGCCTCGAAGTTCACGCCGTAGCGTGGCTCCGTCCCGGCGTCGAAGGTCGTGCGGATGGCGGCGACGGTGAAATCGACGGCGGCGCGGCAGGCCGCGGCCAGCGGCTGTCCGGTGGCAAGAGCGCCCACCAGGGCGCTGCCGAAGACGTCGCCGGTGCCGTGGTAGTAGCCTTCAATCCTGGGGCCGAGGACGTATTCCGTGGTCCCGGCTTTCGTATCGCGGGCAGCGGCGCCGAGGCGCGCGTCGTCGAAGGAAACGCCGGTCAGCACGATCTTTGGCGCGGGGATGGCGGCTTCCAGCCGGTCGAGCAGGCCGCTGATGTAGTCCTCGGTATAGGGGCCGGGGCGGTACGATTCGCCGAGCATCAGCCCGGCCTCGGTGATGTTGGGCATGATGAGGCCGGCCCGGGCGCAGAGTTTCTTCATCGCCGGCGGGAAGTCGGGCCCGAAGGCGGCGTACAGGCGGCCGTCGTCGGCCATGACCGGGTCCACGGCAATCAGGGTGTCGGGGGCGGCGAGTTCGTCGAAAAGGCCGGCCACGAGGTCAATCTGGTCAAAGGAGCCGAGATAGCCGGTGTAGATGGCGTCGAAGCGGATGCCCAGCGATTTCCAGTGGGCGGTGATGGGGGCGATGTCCTCGGTCAGATCGCGGCAGGTGAAGCCGGTGAAGCCGCCGGTATGGGTGGAGAGAACCGCCGTGGGCAGCGCCGAGCACTCGACGCCGGCGGCGGAAATGATGGGCAGCGCCACCGTCAGCGAGCATTTACCGACGCCGGAAATGTCGTGCACGGCCAGAACGCGCTTTTGTCTTTGCATGGGAAAAAACCTTCCTTTCGTTTCCGGAGGCCGCGCGGGCGGTGTCCGGGATAATGCAAGGACAAGTATAACGCAAATCTGACCGTGCAAAAATAGCCAGTTTTGTTTTTTTTAAGATGCCAGATCGGAGTCAATCCGGTGTTGCTGCGACGGGCAATCGTATTTTCTGTTGCCGTGGAAGATAAAGGTTTGGGATAGTGGGTTGCGCCTTTTCCCGGGGGCGTGCTGTCGCTGGTCGGCGCCCCCGGGAGAAAGCGTAAATCTCCGGATCAATCTACAGGACATTGCAATTCTCAGGGCAGGAAAAATAAAACGTGAAAAGCGAGTTATTTCGCATGCCATCAAAAAACAATGCGCCAGCCCTTACCTTTCATCATAGAATCCCAGCTCCACCAGATTCCCGTCCGGGTCGCGCAGGTACAGGCTCTGCATTTCGCCGTTCGCGCCGTGACGCGGGACCGGGCCCTGGACGATGACGGCGCCCTTTTCCCGCAACGCCGTCAGCGCCGCCCGGACGTCCCCGGCGGCGGCGAAACAGAGATCGAGGCTGCCGGCCAGCGGCCAATCGGCGGCGGGCAGGAACTCGGCCGGGCGGCGGTGAATGTTGATTTTCTGGCGGCCGAAGCGGATGGCACAGCGGCCGCCGGTTTCCTCCACAGTCAGCCCCAGGACACGCCCGTAGAAATCGAGGCAGCGGTCCAAGTCCTCCGTCGTCAGCACCAGATGGTCGAGGCCCCGGATGTCCATTGTCCGTCCTCCGTCAATGGGCGGCGTGGGTGCCGCGCACGACTTCAAGGCCCGCCTCTTCCAGCCGGGTTCCCAGCCGGGTGATGAATTCGCACTCGGTGCCCTTCTTCCTGGTGCAGGCCCCGAAATGGACGACGTCGGCGATGTCCTTGAGGCGGTCGATTTTCTTCGCCAGGGATTCGTCGTTCTCCCAGTCGTGGCCGCAGCCGTTGCAGCGGGCGAAAGCGACGAGCTCCGCCGGCTCCTCCTTGTAGCGGGCGAAAAACGCGTCCCGCTGGTTGAAGGCCCGGAAGCAGCCGCTCCCGGTACATTTCTCCCCGGCATGATGACAGTTGAAGATGGCGACTTTTTTCATGGTGATTCCTCCTTCGTTGCATATAGAGAGAATGAAACAGTGGCCAATGAAAGGGATCAGTCCGCTTCGAACCGCGCCCGGACTTTGCGGATGAGCTTGTCCAGGGACGCGGGCAGCAGCCGGATGCCGTAGCCGATGAGAAGCGGCGAGGTGGGGAAGCGGGGCATGACCTTGACGGCGATCTTGTCGTCATAATCATAGAAGAAGACGTTGTAGCTGTCCTCGCATTTGGGGAAGTACCGGACGATGAAGGCGACGATGGTCTGGAGCGCGTCGGCCAGCGGGTCCAGCGCTTCCCCGGGGGCGATGAGGTTGAACTCGCCGAAGCCCACCCGGGGATGGGTGGAGACGCTGATTTCAACACCGTCCCGCGTCAGGACGGGCAGGCCCTCAAAACTATCACGGTCCAGCGTCAGGGCGGGCTTGATGTGGCGAAAGCCCACGATCTGCATGTGGGGGTGGCGCATGGTGCCGCCGGAGAAATGGCCGTGGTTCTTGTAGAGAATGACCATCTCGTAGCCGTCGTCGGCCTGCAGTCGTCGCCAGTGCTTCACGCCGAAGCGGATGAGGCCCCGCATGTGTTCCGGCGCGTATTCCGGCATATCCCGGCCGCAGGTCTTCGCCTCCAGCAGTACGAACTGGTCGGCGTCGGTCAGGATGTTGTACTTGTTGCGAAGCAGCATGAACTCGCCCTGCTCGTCGATGATTTCCGCCAGCCCCCGGCGGTCGCAGAAAGGGCAGGGATTCTTCCGGTGCACGATATTTTCCGGCTTTCGGCGGCCGATGGCCGGGTCGAAGTGGAGAAGATTGATTTCCATGGCGCGCTCCTCGGGCCGGACATCTCATGAAATGGACTGGAATCGTCCGGCAAGAAATGGTATAATATCTTATTGAAATTTCCGCGGCGAGGCTGCGGAGTCTTCTCTTCTTTATTATTATAACGGTATCTGACGTTTTTTGCAAAAGGGCGTTGCGCCGGGACGTGGGGCGGTGTTTACGATAGACGGTCAGGAAAAAGAGAATACGAGGTCCAGCCGGGGCGAGTCCCTGATGAAGGGCACCGTTATCCTGACGGTCGCCGGCATCGTGGTGAAGGTCATCGGCCTTTTGAACTGGATTCTCGTTTCGCGCGTTCTGGGGGGCGAAGGCATCGGCCTCTACCAGATGGCGTTTCCGATTTATTTCTTCGCGCTGGAGGTATCGACTGCCGGCGTGCCGGTGGCGATCTCGATCATCACGGCGGAGCGCGTGGCGGTCAAGGACATTTTCGGGGCCCGGCGGGTCTTCCGCATCTCCATGTGGCTGATGCTCTTCACCGGCATCCTGTTTTCACTTTTGACCTATTTCGGGGCCGGCTGGCTCATCGAGTACCAGTTCATCCGCGATCCCCGGGCTTACTGGTCGGTGGTGGCGCTGGCGCCGGCCATTTTCTTCGTGACCTTTCTGGCCAGCAGCCGGGGCTATCTCCAGGGCTGGCAGCGCATGACGCCGACCGCCATGTCCCAGATCGTGGAGCAGACGTTCCGCGTCATCACGATGATTTTCCTCGCCAATCTCTTCCTGCCTTACGGTCTGGAGTTCGCGGCGGCGGGAGCCAGCTCCGGCGCCTGCGCCGGAGCGGTCATGGGGCTTCTGGTGCTGGTCTGGTACCACTGGAAGCTGAACCGGGACATCGAGCGGGACTACGCGCCGGAGGAACTGGCGCCGCGCCCGGAGGAGTACCAGACGTCGTGGCAGCAGATCATCCGCCGTCTCTTCAAGCTGGCGCTGCCGGTCTCGGCGGCCAACATCATGCTGCCGGTGGTGGCGAACCTCGACCTCGCCATCGTACCGCAACGGTTGGAAGTGGCCGGCTACACGGTCAACCAGGCGACGGAACTCTTCGGCTACCTGACTGGCATGGCGGTGCCGCTGGTGAATCTGGCGACGATCATGACGGCGTCGCTGGCGGTGAGCATCATTCCGGCGCTGTCCGAGGCCCGGACGCTGGGGGACACGGCCCGGGTGAAGGAGCAGACGGCGGCGGGCATCCGCATCGCGAACTTCGTCTGCTTCCCGGCCTTCGTGGTCGTTTCGGCGCTGGCGACGCCCATCGCGACGCTGATCTACAACGCGCCGGGCGCCGGGCCGGCGGTCTGGGCCTGTTCCTTCTCCATCGTGCTGCTGGGGCTGCACCAGGTTTCCACCGGCATCCTGCAGGGGTTGGGCCATCCCACGATCCCTATGGTGAACATGATGCTGGCGGCCGTCGTCAAGGTCGTTCTGAACTGGGTGCTGACGGCGCAGCCGGCGCTGGGCATTCTCGGCGCGGCCTTCGCCACCGCCGCCGATATGGGCGTGGCGGCGGTCATCAACATGATATTCATTTACCGGTTCATCGGCTACCGCATGGAGGGCGGCCATCTGCTGAAGGTCATCGCGTCCTCGGCCGTCATGGCGGGCGCCGTGAAGGTGTTCTACGATATGACGTTGGCCGCCTGGGGGATCGGCGCCGTCTCGACCTTCGGCGCGACGTTCTTCGGCTGCGCCGTTTATATCGCCGTCATGCTGCTCATCGGCGGCATTGGCGAGCAGGACATGGCCCGGGTTCCCCTGCTGGGGCGGGTTACCATACGCTTCCTGCGCCGCATCGGGGTATTCAAGGCATTGCCACAGGAGCAGGTGAAAGAATGAAACGGTTCGTTCTCGTCTATAATCCCATATCCGGCCACGCGGCGCTTCGGCAGAAGCTCGACTTCATGATCGACGCGCTGCTTTCCCGCGGGGTGATGGTGATCCCGTACCGCACCCGGCTGAACGACACCGGCATGGCGGATTTTCTGCGGGAGGCCGCCCCGGACGGCGTCATTGCCGCCGGCGGCGACGGCACGCTGCGGGAAGTGGCGGGGGTGCTGCTCCGGGAAAAGCTCGACCTGCCGGTGGGCATTGTCGGCAGCGGCACGTCCAACGATTTCGTGTCCCATCTGGGCGTGAATCGGGATATGGAAACGTATTTCGACAGGATCGTCGCCGGGCATACCGTTAACTGTGACGTGGGCGTGGCCAACGATCGTTACTTCGTCAACGTGGCCAGCGCCGGCATCCTGACCTCGGTGGCCCATGAGGTGAACGTCGCCTTCAAGCACGCCCTGGGCAAGGCGGCCTACTATCTGCGGGGCATCGGGGAGATCCCCCGGTTCCATACCCTGGGGCTCCATATCGTGGCTGACGGGAAAAGCTACGACGAACGGGCTTACTTCTTCATCATCTGCAACAGCACCGTGGCCGGCGGCATCAAGGACGCGGCCCCGCTGGCGTCGATTGACGACGGCCGGCTCGACTTCGTGGCGGTGAAGGACTGCTCGGCGGCCGAGTTCCTGTCCCTGGCGGCGGCGGTAGCCGCAGGCACGGTCCGGCCGGACGACCGGCATATCCTCTACCTGCAGGCCGCTCATATCCGCGTCAGCGCTGACGAGGAGGCGGAGAGCGATCTCGACGGCGAGCGGGGCCCGATGCTGCCGCTGGACGTCAGCGTGATGCCCCGGGCGTTGCGGCTCTTTGCCTGAATTCGTATGGTGCGCGGAAGAAAAGCGCTTTGGGAACGGAAAGGAGCGGGCATGGAAAAGACAATCCTCGCGTATGACACGGTGGCGCTGGACGACGAGGGATCGGCCCTCGTCATCATCGACCAGACGAAACTGCCCAACGAATTTTCCCTGCTGCGTCTCACGGCACAGGCCGATATATGGGACGCGATTTACCGCCTGAAGGTGCGCGGGGCCCCGGCCATCGGCGTGGCGGCGGGCTATGGCGCCTATCTCGCGGCCAGGGCCATCGATACCGACGACTATGAGACGTTCTCCCGGGAATTCGGGAAAGCGCTGGCCTATCTCAATTCCTCCCGGCCCACGGCGGTGAATCTCTCCTGGGCGCTGGCGCGGATGGCGCGGGCGGCGGAGGAGGAGAAATCCCGCGGCGTGGCGGCGGTGAAGGCGCGGCTTCTGGCCGAGGCGCGGGCCATCCAGCAGGAGGACATCGACACCTGCCGGAAGATCGGCGAATACGGCCTGTCACTGCTGTCGCCCGGGGACGGGCTCATCACCCACTGCAATGCCGGCCAGCTCGCCACCAGCCGCTACGGCACTGCTACCGCCCCGATGTATCTCGGCCAGGAACGGGGCTACCATTTCCGCGTCTTCTGCGACGAGACGAGACCGCTTCTTCAGGGGGCGCGTCTCACGGCCTGCGAGCTCATGAGCGCCGGACTGGACGTGACGCTGATCTGCGACGGCATGGCGGCCTCCGTCATGCGGAAGGGCTGGGTGGCGGCCGTTTTCACCGGCTGCGACCGGGTGGCGGCCAACGGCGACGCCGCCAACAAGATCGGCACCCTGCCGCTGGCCATCGCCGCCCGGCATTTCGGCGTCCCCTTCTACATCTGCGCCCCAACCTCCACCATCGACATGGCCACGGCCACCGGCGCCGAAATCGTGATCGAAGAGCGCCCGGCGGAGGAAGTCACCGAGATGTGGTACGCGAAGCGCATGGCGCCGCCGGACGTCAAGGTGTTCAACCCCGCCTTTGACGTGACGGACGCCGGCCTCATCACCGCCATCATCACCGAACGCGGCATCCTGCGCCCGCCGTTCACGGCGTCGCTGGCGGCGGTCATGGGAACGGCCGGGAAATGACGCTTTCCCCCGTATCCGGCGAAAAAATGAGCCCGAAATATATATTTTTGAAATTTTTTTCTAAAAATGGGTAGGAATTTGCGCCGTTTTATGTGATAATATAAAATGTATGGGAGTGTATCCGTGAGGGGAGCAGGGAAAGGTTCCCTCATGGCAATGATACGCGAACAGCAGGGAAAAGAGGGGGATTCATTTTGGAAACTTCAACCGTTGTCGGATTGATCATGGGCTTGATCTCGATTTTCGTCGGTATGGTCATCAAGGGCGCACCGCTTTCGGCGCTGAACAATCCGGCCGCGTTCCTGATCATCATCTGCGGCACGTTCTCCTGCCTGTTCACCGGCTTCCCGATGGAGAACATGAAGAACTTCCCGGTGCTGCTGAAGAAGACGCTGAACCGGCCGAAGCTCCAGTCCCGGACCGACCTCGTGAACATGTTCATCGAGCTGTCGCAGATCGCTCGCCGCGAAGGTATCCTGGCCCTTGAGGGCAAGGTGCAGGAGATCGAGGACCCGTTCTTCAAGACCGGCCTGGGCATGGTCATCGACGGTATGGACCCGGAGTTCGTCAGCGACGTCCTCGACGCCGAGCTTTCCGTCATGGCGGCCCGCCACGCCGAGGGCCGTCTGATGTTCAAGCAGGCCGGCACCTACGCGCCGACGCTGGGCGTGCTGGGCGCCGTGGTCGGCCTGATCGCGGCCCTGGGCAACATGAACGATATTGATAAGCTGGGCCACGCGATTGCGGCGGCTTTCGTCGCGACGATCCTCGGCATCTACACCGGTTACGTCCTCTGGCTGCCGTTCGAGAACAAGCTGAAGCTGTTCTCGGAGATGGAGATCAGCCAGAAGCGCATGATCATCGAGGGAATCCTGTCCCTGCAGGCCGGCGATTCTCCGACGGCCATCGAAGCCAAGCTGATGGTATTCATTCCGCAGACCGAGCGGGCGGCAATCAAGAAGGAGGGTTGATCCATGGCGAAGAAAAAGCACGCGGAACCTCACGAAGAAGAAGCCGGCGAGGCCTGGTTACTTCCCTATTCCGATCTCATGACGCTGCTTCTGGCGCTGTTCCTCTGCCTTTTCTGCATGTCGAAAGTGGACGGCGGCAAGGCGAAGGCCATGGGCGCGGCCTTCAACAAGGCGTTCAGTCTGGGCGGCGGCGGCGGCTTCCTGCTGATGGGCCTCGGCCCCGGCCTGGGCATGGGCGGCGGCGGCTCCGGCGACGGCACCGGCGGCGAGGACAACGGCAACGGCGCCTACATGATGGAAAACCAGACGCTGGAGTATATGCAGCGGAGCCTCGACAACTACATCCAGGAAAACCACCTGGAGACGAACCTGCGCACCAACATGACCGAGGACGGCCTGATGATCCGCATCAAGGAGAAAGCGCTGTTCCCGTCCGGCTCGGCCGAGCTGGTACCGGAGTCGCAGCTCGTCGGCCCGGTGGTGGCGGGGCTGCTGGCGGCCATCCCGGAGCGCGTCATCATCACCGGCCATACCGACAACGTGCCCATCAACACGCCGCAGTATCCCTCCAACTGGGAACTCAGTTCGGCCCGGGCGCTGAATTTCATGAAGTTCCTTTTGGCGTCCAACGCGTCCCTGAACCCGGCCCGTTTCAGCGCCACCGGCTACAGCGAGTACCGGCCGGTAGCCTCCCGCGAGACCGAGGGAGGCCGGTCGCAGAATCGCCGGGTGGAGATACTGATCGCCCGCAGCTTCAAGATGGCGGAGGGCACGCTGGTCGCGCAATAGCAGCAAGATACGGAATCAAAGAACGGGCTGTCCCTATCGCATGTGGCAGCCCGTTTTCTGCGACAGCCGGAGGATAGAGGAGGAATCGGTCCAATGAAAGTGGCAATGGTAGAGGAGATGCGCCAGATCGACAAGCTGGCCGGGGAAAAGTTCGGTATCCCGGAAACGATCCTGATGGAGAACGCCGGCCGGGCGGCGGCCGGTGTCGTCGTCGAGGAACTGGCCGGCGTTGCCGGGAAGACGATCTGCGTCCTGGCCGGCCCGGGCAACAATGGCGGCGACGCTTTCGTGGCGGCGCGCCATCTGGCGAACCACGGCGCCCAGATCAAAGTCTTCCTGGTGGGCAGCGAGGAAAAGCTCACGAAGTCCGCGGCGCTGAACCGTGAAATCTGCCAGAAACTCGGCATCACGGTGCAATCGCTGGCGACAGAGCGCGACTGGGAGAAGTTCGCGCTGATCCTGAAACTGGCCGACGCCGTCGTGGACGGCCTGCTGGGGACGGGCATCAAGGGCCCGCTGCGCGATCCCTTCCCGAAGGTCATCGGGATGGTCAACGAGGCCGGCCGCCCCGTGGTGGCCATCGACATTCCCAGCGGCGTCAACGCCGGCAGCGGCACCATCCCTTCCACCGCCGTCAAAGCGGACGTCACCGTCACCTTCGGCCTGCCGAAGACCGGCCATTTCTTCTGCCCCGGGGCGGCGCACTGCGGCCGCCTGGTCGTCGATGACATCAGCCTGCCGCAGACGCTGCTGAACGACCGCGGCATCCTGCAGGAATACTTCGAGGATGAATACGTGCGCTCGCTGCTGCCGCCGCGTCCGATTGACGCCCACAAAGGCTCCTGCGGCCGCGTGCTGGTCGTCGCCGGCTCTCCCGGCATGACCGGGGCGGCGGCGCTGGCCAGCGAAGCGGCGCTGCGGATCGGCGCCGGCGTCGTGACCCTGGCGACGGCGGAAAGCCTGACGAACCTCTTCGCCATGAAACTCACCGAAGTCATGACGCGCCCCCTGCCCGAGGCCAGCGCCGGCATCCTCGGCCATGAGGCGGCGGAAGCCCTCCGGAAACTGGCGGACCAGCACGACGTCGTGCTCATGGGGCCGGGCCTGGGCCGCGATCCGGCGACGCTGAATTTCATCTGGCAGGCGGCGAAATCGATCAGGAAGCCGCTGGTGCTGGACGCCGACGCCCTCTACGCCTTCGCCGGTCACGCCGAAACCTTCGCCCAGGCGGGGGACCCGCTCGTCCTGACGCCGCACCTCGGCGAAATGGCCATGCTCCTCGGCCTTTCCGTCGAGGCGCTGCGGGGCAATCTCATCCCTTGCTGCCGCAAAGCCGCCACCGACTGGAACGCGATCCTGGCGGTGAAAAGCGAATGTACGCTGGTCGCCTATCCCGACAGCCGCGTCTATCTGACCTCGAAGGGCAATCCCGGCATGGCCACCGCCGGCTCCGGCGACGTGCTGGCGGGGACCATCGCCGGCCTGATGAAGCAGATGCCGGCGGCGGACGCGCCGCAGCTCGGCGTCTATCTCCACGGTCTCGCGGGCGACATCGCAGCCGCGGAAGCCGCCGAAGGCCTCCTGGCCGGCGACATCCTGCGCCGTCTGCCCGCCGCCCGCCGTCAGCTCATGTCGCCGGGCAGCCAGAGCGTCTGACGGTACACCCCCTCTTCCGGCAATTCCGGAGGCTTTCGCGGGTTTGCCGATCTCGTGCCCGAATTTCTTTTCCGGGATTCCAGGGAAGGAGCCGGAAAGCGGGTATGGTTCGTTCTCTTTCGCAAAGGAGTCTCCTATGGAAATTACCCTTTTCTTCGTGACGAACAGCGTGCTTCTCGGCGTGGGGCTGGCCATGGACGCGTTCTCGGTCTCGCTGGCCAACGGGCTGGGGGAGCCGCACATGAATTTCCGGCGCATGGCCCTGATTGCCGGGACCTACGCCTTCTTCCAGGCACTGATGCCGATGATCGGCTGGTTCTGCGTACATGCCATCGTCGAGACGTTCCAAAAGGTCACGCCCTTCATTCCTTGGATTGCGCTGGCTCTGCTGGCCTACATCGGCATCGGGATGATCCGCGAGGGACTGGCGGGCAGCGATCAGGGGGGGCCGCAGACCCCGCTTTCCGGCCGGGCGTTGCTGCTCCAGGGCATTGCGACCTCCATCGACGCCCTCTCGGTGGGCTTCACGATTGCGAAATATCACACCGTGGCGGCGCTGACCTGCTCCCTGATCGTCGCCGGCGTGACCTTCGTCATCTGCCTTATCGGGCTGGCCCTCGGCAAGCGCTTCGGCCTCCATCTCGCCGGCCGGGCGCTGGTCCTGGGCGGCGCCATCCTCATCGCCATCGGTCTGGAAATCTTCGTCAACGGCGTCCTGCGATGATGCGGGGCATCGCCCGGGCAAAAGAAAACGGGGCTGTCGCACGTAACCAAAATCTGCGAGAGCCCCGTTTTGTTTTTGATGATAAAAAGTCAAAAAGACAAACTACTCGATGGCTGCGAAGGGTAAAAAGCCTGATATTTCGGGCTTTATTCTGTTTTTGTCCGGCTTTTTTCGATTTTTTCTACTGAACAAAACGCTTGTCACAGTGTCAATTTTTTAAGGAACGAAATCCCTCCGCGCCCTTTACCCGTAACGTGCCACTGGCACATTACGCATCCCTCCGGCACATTGCGCATGCCACTGGCGCGCCTCCCTCCGGAGGGAGGCGCTTTTTCCTTGCGGGAAACGGTCGATAGCCTTTGGGACGCGAAAAAACGGGGCTTTCCGGGAAGACGGTATCTTCACACGGAAAGCCCCGTTTTTTCGCGGGACAGGGACGAACCTGCTGGCGGGCCAATCAGGTCTTGCAGGCTAGCAGGATCATGTCCTTCAGGAGGACCAGCTCGTCCGTCAAATCCTCCTCATACGCAAAGGAAGCGTCCGGCAGCAGCCCAGCCGCGAATCTCTCGGAAATGCAGAACATCATGTGCAGGGTGGAGGCGAAGAATTTTTTTTCCGGCAGATTGACTTTGAGGGTGCCGTCCTTTTTCGCCTTCTGATAAAGCGAGTGGTACTTTTTGACGAATTCCTCCATCGCGTCGGTATAAGGTTTCAGGGTTTCCTTCGTGACCTTTTCATGGCGGACAAAGGCGGAGAAGTTATGATTGAAGCGCAGGAAGTCCTTGTGGTTTCGGTAGAGGTCAATGAAGCAGTCGAGGTAGAAGACAAGTTCATCGGCCGCGGTCATGGCTTCGACGTTGCGGGCGTTGTACAATTTCTCGACTTCGGCGTAGTAATCCTGCCAGACTTTTGCCGCGATGGAGCTGGCGAGGGCGGCCTTCGTCTTGAAATAGCGGTAGACGGTGGCGACGCCGAGTTCGCTGGCGTCCGCGATCTCCTGCATGGTCACCGTCTCGATGTTTGTTTCCGCGAAGATACGGAAGCCTGTGTTTAACATCGTCTTCCGTCGTGCCGCCATTTCGACAGCGTCTTTCTGCAAATTCCGCATGGCATGGGCTCCTTTTCATAATAGTTTTGGGAAAGATTGGGGGCTCTCTTCAGCGTTCCACGGAGTCCACCATATATTTGCCGTCCGGCAGGCGCCAGACGAAAACGACGTATTTGCCGTCGGCACGGGAAACCCGCTTGGTACCGGGGGCTACGTCCTGGACGCGCCAATCGTCAACGAAGCGCAGCTTGTCGATGCCGTCGGGCTTGTTGACTTCGGCCTGCACGTCCGCCCGGAAGGAGGCGAGGCGGTGACTCACCCACCAGGCATGGCCGGCGTATAGCAGGAAAATCAGGAGGATTCCCGCTGCCGCCGCTTTTTCCACCATCGCCCAGATCGGGGCCATCATCGCCCGGCGCCGGGCTCTCTGCTGCCGCATCCGGGCCAGCATCGCCGCTTTTTCCGCGGCTTTCTTTCTGGCCGCTTCGTCGTCGGATGATTCCCCGCTGTCAGGCGCCGGCGGCGGTCCGGCTCCGTCACCGTCAGACGGTTCGCCGGATGGCACCGTTTCTTCCGCCGGCGGGGTGTCAGACGAATCATCGGGGGAAGCGTCATCCGGCGTCGCCGGTTCGTCGGTCGGGCCGCCGGTTTCCGGGGCGTCGTCGCCGGCGTCAACCGGCTCGTAGCCGTCAGCTTCCGGTGCCGTCGCTTCCGCTTCGCCGTTCGGTGCCGGCGCTTGCTGTTCGCTGGCCATGACGAATCCCCTTTCCTGCGCGCCGCTGCGTCAACGGGCAGCGACGCGGTCGTTTCAAAGTCAGAAGAGAGAAGCGAAGCGCTGCTTGAATTCCTCCGGCGACATCTTGTAGTCCTTCGCCAGCCCGGCGTCGTCGAGGTCTTCCTTTTCCAGCCGCATCATGAAGCCGCGGGCGATGCGGTAGTGAGCGGAACCGGTATCGACGCGGCGCACCTGCGTCTTGCCGGTGGCTTCGTCCCGGATGTCCTCGAAGTAGAGGGGTACGGCCAGCTCGTTCTGGATGGAGATCATCGCGCCGGTCTTGCCCCGCAGCAGGAAGCGCACGGCTTCGTAGCCGAGGGAACGGGCGTAGTCGATGTCGTAGGCGATCGGCGCGGCGCAGCGCAGCTCGTAGCCGATCTCCTTGTCCACGATGGTGGGGCTGTGGCCGAGTTTCTTGAGGTCGGCCAGCACGGCTTTCTTGAGGATGTCGCCGAAATCGAGCTCGGCGTAGCGGATATGGCCATGCTCGTCCAGCTCCACGGATCCCATCTTTTCGAGGTCTTCCTGGGCAATCTTTTCGATGACGCCCTCGGCGACGACCGCCACGCCGAAGGTGCGGCCGATGCGGTAGCGCTTGATCACCGAGCTGACGATGATGTCCACGACTTTTTGCAGGGAGATTTTCTCCTCGGGGAATTCCTCGGGGATGATGGTCAGCACCGCCCCGGAGGACAGGCCGATGCCCAGCGCCAGATGGCCCGCGGTGCGGCCCATGGCGATGGCCAGATACCAGCGGTTCGTCGTGGTGCGGGCGTCTTCCACCAGGTTCTGCACTTCCATGGCGCCGAACTGGCGGGCCGTCTCGAAGCCGAAGGTCGGCACGCCGTCGGGCAGCGGCAGGTCGTTGTCGATGGTCTTGGGCACGTGGACGACGTTGATGGAACCGCCGTGTTCCGAGGCGTAGCGGGATACGGCGGCGGAGCTGTAGGCGGTGTCGTCGCCGCCGATCGTCACCAGATGGGTGACGCCGAGTTCGGTCAGCGTTTCCACGACGTTCCTGAGGTCCTCTTCCTTCTTGGTCGGGTTATAGCGTGACATCTTGAGGATACAGCCGCCCGTCACGTGAATACGGGCCACTTCGTCGTACGTGAGCTTGACGTACGCTTTCTCCCGCTTTGCCAGATGGGAGAAGCCGTCATACATGCCCAGCACGTCCCAGCCATTGCGGTTCGCTTCTACCACCACTGCCGAGATGACGGCGTTGATGCCGGGCGCCGGCCCGCCGCCGCAGACGATCGCGATGGTATTCTTTTTGTCCATGAAGATTCCTCCCCCGTACGTTCTGTTTTGGATTTCGCTTCCATAGGATATATTATACATTATATTCTCGACCGAAACGAAAAATCCTGCCGCGCCGTCGTCTTTTTTCCTCGACAGGGAAAATACGGGGACTGGCCCTGCCGGAGGATTTGTGATACTATAGGAAAAACGGCGGCAGGGAGGATGCCGCCGGATTTGACCATGCGCGGAGGCGGAAGAGAGTGTCCTGGCAAGCGAGAAACCATCGAAAAGCCGCCCTGCTGTTCCTGCTCCTGCTGCTGGGCGTGGTGTTGCCGCTGGCGCTTTGGCGGCGGGCGGAGAACGGCGGCGGAAGGGTGGCGGTGATTACCGTTGCGGGGGCGCCTTACCGGACGGTTCCCCTGTCGGACGGGGAACGGCAGGAAATCGTCGTCGCCACGCCCAACGGGTTCAACCGTTTCGTCGTCGAGGACGGCGCCATCGCCTGCGTCGAGGCGGACTGTCCGGCCCAGGTCTGCCGTCGGCGGGGGCCGGTCCGCCACGTCGGGGCGTTCATCGCCTGTCTACCCCATAAAGTTCTGGTGGAAGTGAGAGAATCGCCATGACGGGTTTGACAAAGCTGGCCTTCATGGGCGTGCTGACGTCCGCGGCGCTGGCCCTCGCTTTCCTGGAGAGCCTGCTGCCGCCGCTGGGCGCCCTGCCCGGCGCGAAGCTCGGGCTGGCCAATATCGTGACGGTACTGGCGCTCTATCTGCTGCCGGACGCCGGGGACGCGTTCCTGGTGGTTCTGGCCCGGGTGCTGCTGGGGAGTCTTCTGGCGGGGGGCGGCGCGTTTTTCTTCAGCTTCGCCGGGGCGGCGGCGAGCTTTTTCGCCATGCGTTTCTTAAAGGAAAGGAGCCGCTTTTCCCTGGCGGCG
>JAEEGN010000063.1 GCA_016280345.1 Selenomonadaceae bacterium
TCAGTCTGACCCGCGTCCTTGACGTCAGCGTGCCGAATGAGATGCTGATTGAGCGTGCGGTCGGCCGGCGGGTCTGCCGGAAGTGCGGCGCCACCTATCACGTCCGGTTCCAGCCGTCCAAGATGGAGGGGGTCTGTGATGCTTGTGGCGGCGAGACTTACCAGCGGGCCGACGATACCGAGGCGACCATGAAGAACCGCCTGTCCGTCTATAGCGCGCAGACGAGTCCCTTGATCGACTACTATCAGAAAGCCGGACTCTACAGCCGGATCGATGGCAGTCAGGCCATCGGCAAGGTCTTTTCCGATGTCGTTGGCTGCCTCAGGAAGTGAGCATGGCCGGGCAGCCCCCTTGATACAGATAAGGAGTAGAGCTGATGTCCAAGCAAGATGTAATTGAAGTGGAAGGCAAGGTACTTGAGGCATTGCCCAATGCGATGTTTCAGGTCGAGTTGGAAAACGGCCATGTCGTATTAGCGCATGTATCAGGTAAGATCCGCATGAATTTCATTCGCATCCTGCCTGGCGATAAGGTCACGATTGAGCTTACACCGTACGACTTGACCCGTGGCCGTATAACCTATCGTTTCAAGTAAACAGGCGCATGAAGCGTTGGTATGGATGTACGGCTTATGGGGCTCGTACAGAAAGGAAAGGGAGGAAAGCTTACCATGAAAGTAAAGCCTTCGGTAAAGCCAATTTGTGAGAAATGCAAGGTCATCAAGCGCAAGGGCCGCGTCATGGTCATTTGCGAGAATCCTAAGCATAAGCAGAGACAAGGTTAAGGAAAAGGAGGTGCTTCATATATGGCACGTATTGCCGGCGTCGATTTGCCGCGTGACAAGAGAATCGAGATTGCATTGACATACATTTACGGGATCGGACTCACGACTTCCAAGAAGATCTTGGCGGAGGCGGGCGTTAATCCCGATACCCGCGCCCGTGATCTCACGGAGGATGAAGTAGTGAAGCTCCGTGACATCATCGATAAGGATGTTATGGTAGAGGGTGACCTCCGACGGGAAGTTTCGCTGAACATCAAGCGCCTGATCGAGATCGGTTGCTATCGCGGCCGCCGTCATCGCATGGGTCTTCCCGTCCGGGGGCAGAACACGAAGAACAATGCCCGCACCCGTAAGGGCCCGCGCAAGACCATTGCCGGGAAGAAAAAAGAGAGTTAAGGGAGGGATAGAAGTTGGCAGTAAAGAAAACGGTTCGCACCAAGAAAAAGGATCGCAAGAATATTGAGTACGGTGTTGCTCATATCAGTTCCACTTTCAACAATACCATTGTTACGCTGACGGACAAGAACGGCAACGCTCTATCCTGGGCCAGTGCCGGCGGACTGGGGTTCCGCGGCTCGCGGAAATCGACGCCGTTCGCAGCGCAGATGGCGGCGGAGACGGCGGCAAAGGCCGCCATGGAGCACGGCCTCAAGCAGGTCGAGGTCTATGTCAAGGGACCGGGCGCCGGCCGTGAAGCCGCTATCCGTTCCCTGCAGGCCACTGGTCTTGAGGTCAATATGATCAAAGATGTCACGCCGATTCCGCACAACGGGTGCCGCCCGCCGAAGCGGAGAAGAGTATAATGGGAGGTGCTGGAATAGATGGCAATTGATAGAGTCGCAAGTCTCAAGAGGTGCTGGGCTCTGGGCATCGAGCCCGGTGTTGTCGGCCTGAGCAAGAAGTCGCGTCGCCGCCAGAAGCAGCGCATGAACCGGAAGGTCAGCGAATACGGCGTCCAGCTCAAGGAAAAGCAGAAGGCCAAATTCATTTACGGTGTTCTGGAGAAGCAGTTCCGCGGCTATTACGAGAAAGCGAAGAAGATGCAGGGCGTTACCGGTGAGAACCTTCTGTGCCTTCTGGAGCGACGCATGGATAATATCGTGTACCGTCTTGGTCTCGCCTCGACGCGTCGTCAGGCTCGTCAGGTAGTTCGCCATGGCCACATTACGGTCAATGGCAAGCGGGTGGATATTCCCTCCGCTCTCGTCAAGGCCGGCGATGTCATCGCGGTGGCGGAGAGTAGCCGTTCCAACGCTTTCTTCAAGACCCTTGCCGAAAACTACAATACGCTCAGCGTTCCGGCCTGGATGACGGCGGACAAGGAGCATATGACGGGGACGGTCACGCGGTTCCCGAACCGCGACGAGATCGACGTTCCGGTGAACGAGCAGGCCATCGTCGAACTCTACTCCAAATAATCCCTTTGTATTTGAACCGATGGCGGCGCTCCTTTCGTGCGCCGCGTCCACGGCGAAGGCGACACCTGTCCTTCGGACGGGCCGGGCGGTTTCCCGTGGGTTGTGCCAAGTGCATGGAGTTATGGAGGAGGGTCAATGCAGATGGTCGAAATCGAAAAGCCAAAAATTGAGATTGTCGAGATCAGCGAAGATAATCGGTATGGCAAATTTGTCTGTGAACCTCTGGAACGCGGGTATGGCACGACGCTGGGCAACAGCTTGCGCCGGATCCTTCTGTCGTCCCTGCCGGGTGCGGCGATTACCTCAATCCGCATCGACGGCGTTCTGCATGAGTTCTCCACGATTCCCGGCGTTCGGGACGATGTGACGAACATCATTCTGAACTTGAAGGCGCTCTGCCTCAAGATGTTTTCGGAGGAACCGAAGGTAATCCGCATCGACGCCGATGGGGAAGGGGAAGTCACTGCCGCTGATATCACTGCTGACGCTGACATCGAGATATTGAACCCGGAGCTTCATATCGCAACGCTCAATGAAGAAGGGGCGTTGCATATGGAGATGACTGTCGAACGCGGCCGCGGCTATGTCTCGGCGGAAAAGAACAAGAAAGCCGACCATGTCATCGGCGTCATTCCCATTGATTCCATCTTCTCGCCGATCACGCGGGTCAACTATACGGTTTCCGATACCCGTGTCGGCAATGTCACGGACTACGACAAACTGGTTCTGGAAATCTGGACGGATGGCTCTATCCGTTCGGAGGAAGCGGTCAGCAAGGCGGCGAATATCCTCATCGCCCATCTGAAGCTGTTCCAGAATATGGCTGGCTTGCCGGAAGAAGATGAGATCCAGGAAGGGACGTTTACCGAGTCGGAGGAAAATGACACCACGAAGATCATGGAAATGACGATTGAGGATCTCGACCTCTCTGTCCGTTCTTACAACTGCCTGAAGCGGGCCAATATCAACACGGTGGCCGACCTCACGGAAAAGACGGAGGAGGACATGATCAAGGTTCGAAACCTCGGGCGCAAGTCGCTGGAGGAAGTCAAGAAGAAGCTGCAGGAGCTCGGCCTGGCGCTTCACAAAGTCGAAGATTAAGGAAAGAGGGAAATACATGGCCTACAGAAAATTAGGACGCGATTCCGGCGCACGGAAAGCGTTGTTCCGCAGCATTCTGACGTCCTTCTTCGCGCATGGTCGCATCGAGACGACGGAAGCGAAGGCGAAAGAAATCCGAGGCCTTGCTGATCAGCTCATCACGCTGGCGAAGCGCGGCGACCTCGCCGCTCGCCGTCAGGCGATTGCGCGACTGGTGGATGAGGACGTGGTCCGGAAGCTGTTCAGCGAGATTGCCGCGAAGTATGCGGACCGCCAGGGCGGATATACCCGCATCCTGAAGTTGGGTCCCCGTCGTGGTGACGCTGCTCCGATGGCGATCCTGGAGCTTGTCTGATTCGTTCTGATCTTGGTAAAAATCATATTGACAACAAAGAGCCCGCCGGCTATTTTCCGGCGGGCTCTTTGTTGTCAGACGCTTTCGGAAGAGATCCCTGTCGTCTTCAGATGTTATTCCAGAAAGACGAAGAAATCATCGGCAGGCATGGGACGGGCGAACAGGAAGCCCTGACCGTAGCGGCAGTGTTCCTCCAGCAGCAGATCCTCCTGCTTCTGCGTTTCGATACCTTCGCAGAGGACGTTCATGTTGAGGCTGAGCCCGAAGGCGATGACGTTCCGAAGGATGGTACGTCCGCGTTCGGAGGCTTCGGCGGCCAGCAGCATGGCCCGGTCAATCTTCATGGTGTCCATGTGCAGATGGTGTAGCATGACAATAGAGGAGTAACCGGTGCAGAAGTCATCCATGGCGATGGTGTAACCGATTTCTTTCAGGGCATCCACGATAGAGCTGGCATTCCATTGGCCGCTCTTCGAGTCGAAGTCGATGAAGGCAGTTTCGGTGATCTCGAGGTTAATGGTGCCCGGCGGGAGACGGTAACGCTCTGTCATATCACGCATGCGGGCAAGATAACCCTCTTCACGGATGTGGAGCCCCGACTGGTTCACGGCGATGGGGACGATCGGGAGCCCTTGGTCAAGCCGTTGCCGTTGCATTTGACAGACGTGCTCCAGCATATAGTAGTCAAACTCTATGACCGCGCCGGTTTTTTCCATGATGTCGATGAAGAGGCCGGGCATGATGAATCCCATTTCCGGGCTTTGCCAGCGGACCAGGGATTCGGCACCGACGATGCGATGAGTAGCGAGCTCGTATTTCGGCTGGAGATAGACATGGAATTCATGATTATCCAGGGCTTTCGGGAGCAATGTCTCAATCTGGCGCTGAAAAAGACGTTTGACTTGCAGATCCTCATTATAGAGACCGATGCGGTCGCCCCTTTCGATGGCTTCGTTCATGGCGGTCTCAGCATCGGTCATAAGCTGGTGGAGGTCCAAAGGGCCTTCCGGCGGTACAGCGCGGATTCCGATGTGGTAATCCATGTGGACAGAAAAGCCATCAGCCTGCATGGTGTCGGCGTCGCGAAGGAGCTTTTCCGCGGCGGTAATGGGGCCGAGAGTTTCAGGCAGGCAGCAAAGGAGATAGTGGCGCACCAGCTCGGAAGAGATGGAGTCCTTGCGAATCCAGGAGTTTTTTTCCTGAACACTGTTGGCGAGTTCGCGTAAGCCCCGGAAGAAGACACTGGGGTCGTAAGCGGTTTTGAGGATGTCCAATCGGTCGGTGTGGACGTGCATGAGATAGAGTTGACCGGCCCGGCGCTCCATGTCAAGGCGCTCGATGGTCCGGGGCACGTCGCGTTCGAAGAGACGGATATTTGGCAGGCCGACAAGATGGTTGTAGTAAGCTGCATGGAAGAGTTGATCCTGGGCGCGCTGCCGGTAGAGCAAGAATCCGATGACCGCAAGGGCGAAAAGGCCGAGCCCGGCCAGAGCGCTGATGGGGTGTTGATAAATGAGCGTTTTGAGATTGCTGTAGTGCTCGTGAGAGTATATGCGTCGGTTCACGATTTCGTCGATACGGGCGCTGCCGAGATGTGTCAGCTCCTTGTTGAGGATCTGGATGAGAATGGGGTCGGTCTGGTCACTGACAGCGATGGCTACAGGATTGGTATAGACGACGCTGCCATTGGTGGTGAGGTTCAGGAACTGGCCCTGTGCTATCATCATCTGCAACGTGAGGCCCCGGGGAAACGCGATGTCGGCGGTACCGTCCGAAACCGCCCGCAGGCACTCCAGAATGGTGTCGTAATACAGAATCTGGGAGGCCTTATACTGTTTTTCCACGAATTCCCGGGTGTGGCGATGATCGCGCAGGGCGGCGACGACCGAGGAAGAGTCCGGGATGTAACCGCGCCGGGTGACCGCGATGTAAGTATGTTCGAGATAGGGGAAGGTGAGTTTGGAGCCGTGGCGTTGGGCCCAATTGTAATCGGCGAAAAAGTTCGGAACGATGTCCACGCTGCCGTCGTTAAGCATTTGCATTTTCTCGGCGTTGTTGGCCGAGGGGCGGAGTTCAAAGGAAACCCGGAGATCAATCGCCATCTGTTGGAGGATCTCGGGAATAATGCCAGCGGGATGGCCGTTTTCCGTATAGAAGAAAGGGGCCTCGTCCGCAGCCACGGCGGTATAGGTGATGACGGGATGGCGGCGAAGGAAGTTCCGTTCTGTAGGCGTCAGGCGGAGGGTAATGCCGTTGGTGAAGAATTTGCCGTAAAGCTTGTCGCGAAACTGGGGTGCTGACAGCATGATATGTTCCATAGCGGTATCCAGCTTCGCCATGAGAGAAGCACTATCGGCACGGGTCGCCAGATGGAGGTTCAGAGCCTTGACGGGAAGCGTCAGGGAATCGCCAGGGGGCAGGTAAATGGAGGCGGCGATGCGTCCGTCCAGACGGCTCTTGTGGCTGTCCCAGATCAAGGCATCCATATCGTCGTAAGATATGAGATGATAGTCCCGGCCTTCCAGCATACCATACGGTTCGAATCCTATGCGTACATCTTCGGGACTGGTGGTTTTGTTGTAATAGCCGAAGCGCCGGGGCGGGCTGTCCAGAGGGACGGGGCCGAAATCCAGCCCGGTGCGGAGTACCAGACCTGCCGGCACGATGGTGAGTGGTCGTTGGGAAAAGAGGATACCCGGTGATGGGACCGTCGTCTGAAGTAACCCGGCCACCACGTCAATTTCGCCGGCCCGGAGCCGAGCAACACATTCGCTGGGTGTTCCGGGCACATAGATGAAATAGTAATCGGTATAGGAGGAGATGACCTCCATGTAATCGTAAATGAAGCCGTTATAGTTGCCGAGTTCGTCCATGGTGAAATAGTTGGGAACCGGTGTATAGCCCACGCGGCAGACTGTCCGCTCCGATCCGAGTTGCAGTTCGGCGGCGGCGGGCAAAGGCGCGAAGAGAAGCGCCGCGATAAGGACGATATGAAAAAGCAGGGAATGCGTCACGCGGATCATCTCCTGAGTAAATCACCAAACGGGCATAAAAATCCTACTATCCTTTATGCTAACAATAGATATTCTATGCGCAGAGAAGAAAATCCTTTATCTATTTGCCGGGA
>JAEEGN010000064.1 GCA_016280345.1 Selenomonadaceae bacterium
GAACAGGAGCTCGCTGACGAACTGCGGGGCGTGATCTATCTCGACTTCAACCGCCGTCCGGATGGTTCATACACCTACCGTACCGCCGATGATTTCCTCTCCGGCAATGTCAGGGAAAAGCTGGCGTATTACGAAAACGCCCTTCAGATGCTTCCTGAAAGCGCGAATCACTATGAAGAAATCGCTGCAAACGTGGAGGCTTTGCGAGCCGCACAGCCGAAAGATTTGGACGCTTCCGAGATCGAAGTCCGGTTGGGCGCAACGTGGATCGACAAAGAGTATATCCGGCAGTTCATGGTAGAGACCTTCGAGCCTCCGTACTATATGCGGAGATCCATCGAAGTCAACTACTCGCCCTATACGGCGGAATGGAGCATCACGAACAAGACAAACGCGGGCAGGAGCAGCCTTGCAGCCTATTTGACCTACGGAACCGACAGAGCGAATGCCTACAAGATTCTTGAAGACACGCTTAATTTGCGCGATGTCCGCATTTACGACACCAAGACGGACGCTGACGGTAAGGAACGTCGTGTTCTAAACTCCAAAGAGACCACCCTTGCCCAGCAGAAACAGCAGGCCATAAAAGACGCTTTCAAGGACTGGATCTGGCGAGACCCGGAGCGCAGACAGACGCTTGTGCAGAAGTATAATGAGCTGTTCAACTCCAACCGTCCGAGGGAATACGACGGCTCGCACATCACATTCACGGGCATGAACCCGGAGATAAAGCTCAGGGAACATCAGCTCAATGCCGTCGCGCACATCCTTTACGGCGGCAACACCTTGCTTGCACACGAAGTAGGCGCGGGCAAAACCTTTGAAATGGTCGCGGCGGCAATGGAAAGCAAGCGGCTCGGCCTATGCCAGAAGCCCTTGTTTGCCGTTCCGAACCATCTCACGGAACAGTGGGCGTCTGAGTTTCTCCGTCTCTATCCCGCAGCAAACATCCTCGTCGCAACGAAAAAAGACTTTGAACCGAGAAACCGTAAGAAGTTCTGCGCCAGGATCGCAACCGGCAACTATGACGCGGTGATTATCGGTCATTCACAGTTTGAGAAGATCCCGGTCTCCAAAGAGCGGCAGGAACGACTGCTGCAGGAGCAGATTTCAGAGATTGAAGAAGGGATCGAGGAGCTCAAGAACAGCCGCGCGGAGCGGTTTACGATCAAACAGCTTGAAAAGACCCGCAAGAGCCTCGAAACAAAGCTGAAGAAGCTCCAGGACGATACAAGGAAAGACGATGTAGTGACCTTTGAGCAGTTGGGCGTTGACCGTCTCTATGTGGACGAGGCGCATTCGTTCAAGAATTTGTTCCTCTACACGAAGATGCGGAACGTGGCGGGGCTTTCAACCTCCGACGCTCAGAAATCCTCGGATATGCTGATGAAGTGCCGCTATATCGACGAGATCACCGACAGCAAGGGCGTGGTATTCGCCACCGGCACCCCGGTTTCAAACTCCATGACGGAACTGTACACGATGATGCGGTACTTGCAGCATGACACAATCCAGCGGAAGGGCCTCGCTCATTTCGATTGTTGGGCCAGCACCTTCGGAGAAACTTCGACAGCCATTGAGCTTGCGCCAGAGGGAACAGGCTATCGCGCCCGTACACGATTCTCCAAGTTCTTCAATTTGCCTGAGCTCATGTGCCTGTTCAAAGAGGTCGCGGATATAAAGACCGCCGACCAACTCAATCTTCCCACGCCGACGCCGATCTACCACAATGAGGTCGCGCAACCAACTGAAATCCAAAAGAGCATGGTAAAAGAGCTCTCTGAACGGGCCGCAAAGGTTCACGCGGGCATTGTAGATGCTTCGGTTGATAATATGCTCAAGATCACCAGCGACGGCAGGAAGCTCGGACTGGATCAGCGCGTCATCAATCCCGACCTGCCTGACGATCCGAACAGCAAAGTCAACATGTGCGTGGCCAATATCGCGCGAATCTATGAGGAAGGACAGCAGGACAAGCTGACGCAGCTTGTCTTCTGCGATCTCTCGACACCCAAGACAATTACGGCACCGAAAGCGGCGAAGTCTTCTGCGGGAAACCTCGACAATCCAGAGCTTCACGCCCTGGAAGCAATGCTGGACAAGGAAAACGGCGACGACGATTCTCAATTCACGATCTATGACGACATACGCGAAAAGCTCGTCGCAAAAGGCATTCCGAGGGAACAGATCGCCTTTATACACGAAGC